>JAIRZX010000187.1 GCA_031267005.1 Deltaproteobacteria bacterium | reverse complement strand
GCATGAAGCCCGGCGAAAGGCCGGAAGCCAGGCGCCTCTTCGCGCTGGCGACTGGGTTTCCGGGCCAGTTATTCCCGTTCCCCCGCCTTTTCCCTGTCATTCTGCTTACTTTTCGCCCCGCCTTTCCCCCTTCGACGACTTACCGACTCTCCCGTTCCCTCCTGACTCGCGCGGGTCCGCAAGCGTCCGCCGCAATTTTTGGTCTGCCGCCTGCCGGCCCCGCGCTCCTGAACGCTTGGCTTTTCGGCATTGCCATTGTAGTTTCAGGTTCGTTCGCCAGACGCTCTCCCCCCCCGCGCAGGAACGTCGCAATCGGCCCCGGCCAATCCAAGGCGACCGGGATTCCGCCGCGTACCGGGACGCGCCGTCCTCCGGGGCATAACCACCGGCCCGGGCGGGAACCCCGGTGTCCCGGCGGCAGGCCAGGCGGCTCCGGACCTTCCCGCCCTTCAAGTCGGCGGAACCTGTCTGGCGCGACTCGCAGGGCGCCCGAAAGCGGCCAGCGGCCCGGAGAATCGAGGCTGGGGAAGGCGGATGGCCTGTGACGGGGCGGAACTGGGACTGGACGGCTTCATGTGATGGGACTGGACGGCTACAGGAAAAGGGACGGGCCGTTACCGGGGACTGGAAAGGGGAAGCCGCCTTCCACGCCGAAGGCCACATATTGTAAAATGGCGCGGACGCCTCTCAGGCGACTGGCGGACGCCGGGCCCGGCCCGGCTGGCATCATGGACCTCCCTCCGGCCCGCCGCGGCGCCGGGGAGGGGAATTACGAGGTGGGACGTGAAGGCATGGCAGGCAGATCTGGCAATAGTCGGGGCAGCGGCGATCTGGGGGCTGTCCTTCATCTTCACCCGCTGGGGGCTGGAAGCCTCGCCCCCAGCCACGTTCCTGCTGTGCCGCTTCCTTGTGGCGCTCGCGGCCTCCGCGGCCCTGTTCTGGAAGTCACTGCGGGGGCTCCCCTGGAAAACGGCCCGGAAGGGGCTCATCCTGGGGTTCCTCATGGGGGCCGGGTATCTCCTGCAGAACTACAGCGTTAACTTCACGGAGGTCTCGCGGGCGGCCTTCATCGCCGCGCTAACCCTTCCCGCCATACCCCTGGTCTCATTCGTCCTGTTCAGGGAGAAGGTCAAGGGCTACAACCTCCTGGGCGTCGCTCTGGCGCTCGCGGGCCTGTACCTGCTCATCAACCCCACCTTCGGAGGGGTGAAGAGCGGTGACGTGATAGCGCTCCTGTCGGTGCCTATGTGGGCCCTGTACCTCATCTACATGAACCGCTTCACCGAGGGGGACGACGACCCGCTCCTTACCCGGAGGCTCCTCGTCCTCCAGTTCGCGGGGGCGGTGCCCCTGGTGCTTATTGCGGCGGTGGCCTTCGAGTCCGGCCTCCTCCCCCCGCTCCACCCGGATCTGGCCAAGCCTTTCGAGCCCAACGCCCACTTCTGGATAGGGCTCGCCTTCTGCGCCTTTCTCGCCTCCATCGGCATCGTCTTCATCCAGACCGCCTGCCAGAAATACACGACCCCCGTCCAGGCCATGCTCTGCTTCCAGTTCGAGCCGATCACCGCGACGGTGTTCGCCTGGCCCATCCTTGGCGAAGCCGTAGGGATCATGGCTGCCCTAGGCGCAGCGGTCATCATCCTGGGGGTCCTCACCTCCGAGCTGGGAGGGATCCTGTCGGCGAAGAAGGAGGGCTCCGTTTAAACACCCTCTCTCAAATGCGAGCCGCCAAGCTCCGTGAAAGGAAATGGCGGCAGGGAAAGGGCGGAATGCTTGCGGCGCCCGGCTCCTGATTCCGCAACGCCTGTTGCTTGGCGAAGAAAGCGCGTCCGGAGCCCTTTGGTCCGCAAGCGCCCTCGGTGCAGGCGAAGCGCACCGCGACCTGGGTTCTGCCGCGTTCGGCTGCGGCAAGGCAAATAACTCCCAGTCGTGCCGCCCTGTAGTGTCCGGCGCAGTCCCTGCCCTTTATCTGCTCTTCGGCGATGTCGAGGGCGGCGGCCAGCTCCTTCTCATTCGCCTTCAACTTCGCTTTCAATTTAGCCTTCAATTTAGCCTTCAATTTAGCCTTCTGTTCCGCCAGCTTCCTGGCTTCATCTGTACCCCCGGCGATTTTTTTGCCTGTTTCCGCCTATAATTGCATTTCAGCTCGATAGACACGCAGGCCTCGTTGCGGAGGAACAAGGTGATGGCCGGCCGGCCCTCGCCTCCGGAAGGTTCGCTCAGGATTCGAAACCCAGCTGAAAGAAGAGAGGCGTGGAGTATCATGTGATAAAATTTGTCTGCTTCGTAGCGCTTCGCTGGAGCATCCGGATGTTCGGCTTGCCTGGCTGTCGGGCGCTGGCGGAACGAGATTGAAACTAATTGGTTAAGGGACATCATAATAACTTATTCAAATTTTTTTAACAGGGCGGCAGGAATATTTTCCGAAAGATCGCTAATATATTTACCTTCCCGTTTGAAAATAACATTGAATATGTCATATTTTAAATATGAATCCACTCCGATTCAGAGTTTGGTGTCTTGGACGCGTATTCATCTTGCCGTACCAATTTAATATTGTAAATTCTTGGCATTCTGGTTACATTGCCGTTTGCCAAATACCCGCTGTGAAACAGAACTGGCTCGAGGCCAACTCCAGAAAGCCCGGGTTTTCGTGACTTGCCGATCAGGATAGTCGCTAAGGCCCAGCCGGTTGAAGCCAAGTTGATTATCCCTGATATGTGCTTAAAGGCGGGTATGTTTCATAATAGGGGCATCGTACTCGCCCACAAGGACGACCGCGCCGACCTCGTGCTTTTCTTGAATGCCTTCCAGAAGTTCCTCAATCATCCCCGCGAACGATCTTTTAAGAATTTAACGAATTCCATTTTTTTACAGCGTGTCTTTGCAAGCTCCACTTGATCTCGGAGGCAAGCTCGTCGCTTGTCTTGAAATTGGCATAGGCCATATTGGACATCAGGACCGGGAGCCGTTCGAAGGCTCAGTCGCTTTGGGTACCGAGCCAAAGGCCCTTGAAGAGTTCCCGGTCGCCCTGGAACGGCTCCGATATGTTTTTCAGCAAAAGCGTCTTGCCTAATCGCCTGGGCCTCGACAGGAAACGCCAATCGGAAACTTTTTTGACATTTCATGGATATTGACATTCGAGTTAAATATTAGAAAAGGCCTGGCTGTAAATCCTTATATAGTACGGCCATATCTTGGATGTTATTCAAATATTTAATGAGAATGGCAATATATTTGGTCATGTCTGCATAAAGCTGATTTCAAGGAATATTTTTCTTAAAGGATGGAGCGCCTTGAGACAGCCCTTTCCCTTCCATGTTCCCTCTCCTTGAGGCAGGACGCTTTACGGCCTGAAAACCCAGCCTCGCGACGGGCGCCTCGCGCTCTCCCTGTTTTGCGTCGGCGGGCGCGGAACAACCCTTTAACGATTGCCTAACTATAAAGCTACCGGGAACGCCAGCAGTGGTTTAAAATAATATTTGATATTTGGTACTGTTTTTTGATTAATAATCTTACGCGCCATCCCAGGAAAGACGCGCCATCCCAGGAAATATCGATTAATTCGCGAAAACGAAGGCGACAAGAGAATACTATCAACCAGGACGCGTTCCGCCGCCTGCTTCTCCCTTGCCCCGGAGGCAGTCCCTGCCCTGCGGCTTTGTCCGGACGGACGCCCGCCTCATTGCCGCAAGGGTCCTTGCGGAGAGGCGCGGACCAGTTTCCGGGAACAGCCCCATCAGGCTGATCGCGAAAGCTTGTTCCAGTCAGGCCGCTTGCCTTTGGCATAAGGCCCAAGGCGATGGCATCGCGATGGCGATGGCGATGGCGATTGCGATCGCGGGCCTGGGGCTTAAGGCGGCGCGGGGACGGACGCTTTGCGCGTCTCTGGCCATCCGATAATTTTGGGGGACGCAACATCCTCCCGGCTAAATGACACGTGCGGGTGCGCCTGTCTCCTGAAAGCCGCGCCAATGGATGGATACGCTGAAAGTTCCGGCGGGCGCCCCCGCTGGCATTCCGGGCGCACTCGTCGAGAGCCCCGCAGGACAACTCCCTGCGTGTTCCGGAACGGCAGCGCCGCCGTCGGAGCCCGGGCGCCTTGCTGGGGCGGGCACCACCCCGACGCCCCGTCCGCTAAGCCGCGCCGGCCGGCCCCCCGCCCGCGGCCGCGGCGCCGGGCTTCACCCACTTCAGGAGCGCCTGGTAGAGCTCCTGGAGGTTGATGGGCTTGTTGACGTGGTCGTTCATGCCCGCAGACAGGCTCATCTCCCTGTCCCCGCTCATGGCGTGCGCTGTCATGGCGACTATGGGGAGATCCGCGAAGGCCGGGTCGGAGCGGATGGTGCGAGCGGCGGTGAGCCCGTCCATCTCGGGCATCTGGATGTCCATCAGGACCAGGTCGAAGGCCTCCCGCTTGACCATCTCCACGGCCTCCAGGCCGTTCCCGGCTATCTTCACCTCGAATCCCGCCTTGCTCAGGATGCGCGAGGCCACGAGCTGGTTCACCTCGTTGTCCTCGGCCAGGAGGATCCTGGCGCCGGACAGCGCGGCGAGCAAACTCCGCTCCTCCTCCCGGGTGCGGCGCTTGCCCGCGGGCTTCCCCTGCTCCTCCTCGGATGGGGCGTTTATCCCGAAACGGCCGGTGAAGCCGAATACGCTCCCCTTGCCCGGCACGGACTCGCACCAGATCTCGCCTCCCATCAGCTCCACCAGCCGCTTGGAGATGGTGAGCCCCAGCCCCGTGCCCCCGTACTTGCGGGTGGTGGAGGAGTCCGCCTGGGTGAAGGGGGTGAAGAGGCCGTTTATCTGCTCCTGGCTCAGCCCTATGCCCGTGTCCTTCACCTCGAAGCAGAGGAGGGCGCTCTCATCGCCCGTCTCGCGCATGGAGACGGCTATGGAGACTCCCCCTGCCGCCGTGAACTTCACGGCGTTGGAGGCCAAGTTGTTTAAAATCTGGCCCAGCCGCACCGGGTCGCCCAGAAGGCGCGTGGGGATCTCCGGGTGCAGATCCACCGTGAAGTCCAGCCCCTTTTCCCGTGCGCGGACCTCCATCAGATCCGACGCCCCGGTCATCACGTCGCCCAGGTTGAAGTACGTCTCCTCCATCTCGAGCTTCCCGGCCTCGATCTTCGAGAAGTCCAGAATGTCGTTTATTATGCGCAGGAGAGCCTGGGCCGCCACCTCGGTGCGCTTGATGTAGTCCTCCTGCTGGCCGGAAAGCTCCGTCTCCAGCACCAGGTGCGTGAGCCCTATGATGGCGTTCATGGGGGTGCGGATCTCGTGGGACATGTTGGCCAGAAACTCGCTTTTGGCCCTCGTGCTCTCCTCGGCTATGTCCCGGGCTACCTTCAGCTCCCTCTCGTGCTCCAGCATGGCGTAGAATTCCAGCTCCATCTTCTTCTTGTCGTCGAAGTCGAAGTGGCCCCCCACCATGCGCAGCGCCTGGCCCTCCTCGTCGCGGGCGACGATCCTGCCGAAGTCGTAGGTCCAGACGTAATGGCCGTCCTTGTGGCGCATCCGGATCTCCTCGGCGTACATGTCGTCCTCGCCGCTTATGGCCCTGTCCAGCGCGGCGTTCGTGGAGGCGAGCTCGTCTGGGTGGACGAAGCTCTCCCACTCCTCGATGGTCCCCTGGATCTCGTCCGGGCGGTAGCCCAGCATGTCCAGGTACACGTCGTTGAACTTGATGCTGCCGTTTATGATGTCCCAGTCCCAGGCGCCTATCCTCGCGGCCTTGAAGATGAGTTCCAGCTGGTCGTTGTTCTCGGCGAGCGACTGTTCAATCCTCTTCTGGCGGGAGACGTCCAGCATGACGCCCATGAGCCTCTTGGCGCGCCCTTGATCGTCCCACTCCACGACCCTGCCCCGGTCCTGCGCCCAGATGGTGGACCCGTTCTTGTGGCGCATGCGGAAGTCAGCCTCGTAGAAGGTGGTGAGGCCGTTGCAGTGGGCCTCCACGGCCTCGTTGGCCTTCTTCAGGTCCTCCGGGAACAGCGCCTTCTCCCAGGTCTCGACCGTGGGCTCGACCTCGTCAAGGCTGTAGCCGATGGTCTCGGTCCAGCGCCGGTTGTACTTGACCTGGCCGGTCTGGATGTCCCAGTCCCAGGTGCCCAGCGACGCGGCGTTAATGACGGCGTCCAGCAGCTCCCGCTCGAGCTGGAGGTCCCTCGCGGCGTTATCCTTGGCCTGGAGCGCCTCCGCGAGGGCGGACTCGGCCATCCTGCGGCCCTGGACCTCCTGGAGCATGCCCACCACCAGGATCCCCCCGCCTTCCCTCTCCGCCACAGCCCCGGTGGCGCGGTACCATCTCCATTCCCCCGATCCCGCGTGCCTGAGCCTTATCTCCCTTTCGAGCTTAGCCCCGCCGCTCGTTGCCACCTCGCGCAGGCCCTCCGACACGATCGCGCGGTCGTCGCGGTGGACCCAGCGGTCCCGGAAAAGGGGAAAGCCTACCTCCAGGCCTACCGGCTCGTCTCGCCCCAGAAGGCGCAGGCACCCGGCGTTCGCGTTCAGGACTGCCCCGTCCTCCCCTCCGTCCCAGCTCCGGAAGGACCATAGGCCAACCCCGCCCTCCACGAGGATGTCCGTCAGGAGATCCCCGGACACGGGCAGGGAGCCGTCGGACAAAAACTTGGCACCGGTCTTGGACAAGGACTCCCTCCCTTCATGTCCAGGATGATTCTCGGACATATCGAAACGGGGAAAAAGTGATGGCGGAAAGAAGGCCAGGGCCCCACCCCCCGCGAAAGCAATCGGCATATTCGGCGGGCTTGGAAAGGGGAAATCCTAACTTGCTAGATTTTATCCCCCTACGCACCTGATTTCAACTTTGCGGCGCACTGCGCCCCCTTCCGAACCGTTCCCGCCGCAGAGCGCCCGGCCCATTGAGCGGGCGCCGGCGCGGGCCCCATGCAGCGCGGGAAACACCCTTCCACTCCTTACCGTCCTTACCTCCTTCATCGCCCTTCCACTCCTTCCCTTCCTTCCCCTCCTGACCTTCCTCCCCTTCCTCCCCTTCCTTCCCTTCCTTCCCCTCCTGACCTTCCTCCCCTTTCTCCCCTTCCTTACCTTCTTTGCCCTCTTTACCGCCCTTCCTCTCCTTTCCCTCCTGACCTTCCTTCCCTTCCCTTCCTTCCCTTCCTTACCTTCCTTACCTTCTTTACCGCCCTTCCCCTCCTTCCCCTCCTGACCGCCTTTCCCCACCTTCCCCACCATACCGTACCAACCCCCCCCCCCCAACCCCACAACCCCCCCCCACCCCGCCCCCAA
>JAIRZX010000175.1 GCA_031267005.1 Deltaproteobacteria bacterium | reverse complement strand
GGGATCTCGGGGAGATCTTCGGGGGTTAGGGGGGAACCCCCGGCGGAAAGGTCCGGGGCGGGTTCCTGAAGGGCGGGTCCGGGGCGCGGAAGGGTCCGGGCCCATGCCTAGGGCCGACGTGGTTTCGGTGCCGGGCGAAGCCAGGGGTCAGGCCCGGAGGACTAAGCCCTCGGCTCTGGCCGCTCGGGGCACTCGGTCGAAAGGCGGGGCCTCGGGCGAAAAGGCGGGGGCCTGAGGCCGCGCTGGCCTCGGAGGGGCTACGGCAGGTCGGGCCGGACGAAGGGGGGGCGGGCAGGGGGCGGACGCAAAATCCGGTATCCCCTGGCTTTCCGAAACGCTCCCACTATACACTCCCTTTATCGGCTTTGAAAGGCGTCGGAAGGCTCCGGGGGGGGCCGACGCCTCCAAACTCGCCCTGCCCTGCCCTGCCAGCAGGGCTGGAAAAACCTCGAGGCTTTAAGAGAGAAAGAGCGAGCATCTTGCCATGCGGAATCCGGGCTCCTCCAGAACCGGTATCTTTTCAGTCCCCTTATCCGTTAGCGGGTGGGGCCGGCCAGAGGCCCCGGAAGGGAGAAGGCCGGAGGGATGGGGGAAGATGGCGGGCGGGGGAGATCCCTGGGAAGGCCGGAGGACGAAAGCCGGAGATCCGGAAGGGAGGGAGGGGGAGGTCCCGGGGAAGGCCGGAGGACGAAAGCTGGAGATCCGGATGGGAGGGAGGGGGAGGTCCTGGGGAAGGCCGGAGGACGAAAGCCGGAGATCCAGATGGGAGTCAGTGAGTGAGTGAGTGAGTGAGTGAGTGAGGGAGTGAGGGAGTGAGTGAGGGAGGGAGGGAGGGAGGGGGCGGAAATCCGGAGCGAGAGGGTCCAGGGCGGCCGGGGCTTCCAGTCCGGCAACCCTAGCCTTCATGCTGGCATATGCTGCGTCCGGGGGAGGCCGGGAGGCGTCCGGCCCCCGGACGGGGCCTGCGGACGGATACGTTGCTGGTCCGCCGCCACGGGACGGGTATGGTTTTCCGTCCCGAAAGCCATGGTAAAATGCCGACGGCCCCGCACCGGCCGGTCCCGGAGGCGCCTTCCGGGGGCGCTCGCCCGCAGGCTCGCCGGGGGCCCGCGCGAGGCTTCTACCCGAGCGTCCCCCCCACCGGGCCGTCTTAAAACCGCCGTTCATCCCCCCGGCCCGCCTTAACCTCCGGCAGCGGCCACGGGAGTAATTTCCTCAGGCGCCGAAGGGCGGGGCCCCCCGACCGGCACGGCCCGCGGACTGAGACGAGCCCCCGGGCGAAGTTACCCGCAGCGCCGCGCGGCCGGCGTTCCCTGAGACGCCTCCCCCGCCCTTCCGCACTGGTTCTCGACCCCCGCGCCTTAGGCCGCGCGTTAGGCCCCAAGCTCCTCCGACTCGCGTTTTCCCGTGACGGTACTTCGGGAACTCCCCGCAGGGAACGGCACGCCGGAACTCGCCGCCGCCTTAACGCCCCCCCCGAGGCGGATCCCGCGCCTTTTCCCCCGGCAGACGCGGCAGCCAGGGCCTTCTTCCCGGTAGCCCCGCGTCCGTCGAACTTCACGCCTGACAGGTGTCCCGCCCATGATATCCCCGAACCGCGCCGGATCGCGAGAGTCGGCCGCCTCCCGACCGCGCCGCCGCTCGACGCGCGATCCGCGCGGCCTCAGGACTGCCCCGATCCGTCCGGGAACGGCGTTCGGGGCACCGCCTGCCGCGAAAGTCTCCTTCCCGTCGGCGGCCCGCGCCGCCGCCGCAATCTGCGCGTTCATGCTGGCGGGAGCTTTCGCGCATGAGGCGCACGGCGCTTCAGCCGACGATTTCCGGACGAAAGAATACGAGGCCGGAAACGGGCTCGACTCGATTCACGCCGCCGAGGCGTATGCCCTGGGCTACTCGGGGAAAGGCGTGACCGTGGGCTTGATCGACTCGGCCTACATGCGCGACCACTTCGAATTTGCAGGCAAACCATCGTATGTAGCCGAATACATAACGCCTGACGATCCGCCCGACGATTCTTGGCACGGCCTGCACGTCGCGGGAACGATCGCCGCGTCCCGTAACGGCTGCGACGGCCGCGACGACTGCGGGATGCACGGCGTCGCGTACGACGCCAATATTGCCGTAATGGTCGTCTCGGAAGTCCCGCCGCCACGGGATTATGAATACAGCCTGCTCAAAAAGGAGGCGCTTTTGAAATTGCGCGACGAGTATCCCGAAGTCCAGATCATAAGCAACAGCTGGGGACATGATTTCAACTTGGCTGCTTACGGCTCCTGGAAAGAAATCGCCGAGGCCAAGAAAACTGCCCTGCTCTACGCGGACGTCATCTCGGGCGTCGCGGCGTCAGGCACCCTTCTGGTCTTCGCTACCGGGAACGAGGGAAGAATCTCGCCAGGCATCCCCGCCTCCCTGCCGTCGCTGGTAACGGGGACTGCTCTCGCCGCCGGAAAATCTATTCCCGACTACTCCCAGAACATACTCGCTTGCCTCTCCCTCGAAAATGAGGAATTGGCCGGTCTCGCCCTGGGCTTGATAGCCGTGGCCGCTTTCGACCCTCTGGCGTACGGCATGGACGTCGAAAAACCAACCACTAGAATTGATTTTCTGGCCGAGTTCAGCAACCTGTCCCTCGGCGCCGCGAGCTATACGCTTTTCGCGCCGGGAGTGGACATTTACTCGTCCGTGGGCCCGGCCCCCGAAGCTTACCAGATGATGTCGGGCACTTCCATGGCCGCCCCCCACGTTTCCGGCGTCGCGGCCCTCGTTAAAGAGGCTTTCCCCTGGATGAACGGCAAGCAGCTTGCCGACACGCTGCTCTCGACGGCCACGGAAATCAGCGACGCTCCACCTTTTGTCGTTCATCTCTCCCCGTTGCCGAAAATCGATCCAGACGATCCGGAGGAGCCGTTACGCGGCGCCTTTCACTTGACCGTTCCCGAAAGCGTCGCGGTGGCCGAAGTCGGCAACGGTTGCGACTACGCCTGCGTTATCGCCGGAAACGGGGATCTCCGAACGCTTCTCGACGGCCATGAGGAGGAGATCGCCCGCCTGTGGGCCCGCAACCCCGGTTTCGCCGCTGACGCGCAGAAGTTCAAGGAGCTTCTCGAAGGGCTTTTGTCGCCGGGCCAGCCGCGCAACGGCGATCCCTCCGCGCTGGCCGACGCCAGCGGCAAAGATGTGGGCGTCCATGTCGTTACGGATGACGAGTACAGCCAAGTGTTCGGCATGGGCATCGTAAACGCCGGGGCCGCGGTCGGCGGGCCCGGCTGGCTTGACGCCAACCGCCTGACCGACGGCGACAAGCTTAGCTTCGCTTCGTGCGATTACGCCATGTACCCCGCAGACACCATGGGGCACGACGGCCTCTGGTCCAACAGCGTCGGGCAGGTAATGGCGGGAGAGGGTTACCCGAACGGGGCGGACGCGCCCGAACCCGGCCCGTTCAACTCCGAACTGGAAGGACTCAAAGTGGGCCTGCTCAAGCAGGGCGAGGGCAGGCTCACCTTGACGGGAGACAACTGGTATCTAGGCCCCACCGCTGTAGCCGCAGGCGAAATCGCGCTGGTCCGGCAGGAGGGCCAGCCCGGGGAAGCCAGGCTGGCCGGGGACGTTTACGTCTCGCGGGGAGCCGCCTTCAGCGGGAACGGACGCGTGTCGGGGAGCCTTTTTTCCGAGGGGACGCTCGTCCCGGGCCTTCCCGGGGCCCCCGGAAGCGCCCTCACGGTCGAGGGCGATCTGAAAACGGACGGCACGCTGCGCTTCGCCATCCAGGACGACGGGAACGCCGCCCTGCTCGTCGTTCACGGCACGGCCGACGTCACTGGCGCCTCGGTCGAGTTTTCAGGCCTTAAGGCGGGCGCCGCGCCAGCCCCGTCCTACAGCCTCATCCAGGCAGAAAGCCTGACCGGGGCCGCGGGCCTCGGCGGCAGTTACGTCGCGGCCCGGCAGGGGGCTACCCTGCAACACGCCTACGCCCTTTCGGCCGCGGACTGCCAGGGCGGGTGCCAGATTGCAGCCGAATACGCGGGGACCGAACTCCTTCCCCAGTCCAAGTCCCTTTCCGAAGGCTTTCTCGGAGGCGCGATCCTGCTCGGCCAGGCGACCGACCTCGTAGCCTTCCGGGGCGTCCCAGAGGCCGCGGAAGCGGCGCGGGGGGGCGCCGGCGGCGGCTCCGGACCGGCGGCGTTCGCCGCGGCGTCGGGGGGAAGGCTGCGCTACGACACCGGATCCCACGTAGACGCGGACAGCCTTACCGTCATGGCCGGCCTTTCGCTGGGAACGGACACCCCGGCGGGGAGGCTTACCGCCGCGGCCTTCCTCGAATACGGCACGGGCTCGTACGACACTTTCAACTCGTTTCCGAACTCGCCCCCGGCGCTCGGCGGCGGCGACGTCCGCCACGCGGGCGGCGGCGCGCTCGCGCGGATGGATTTCGAGGGCTCAGGGTCCGGGCATTTCTACGCGGAACTGTCCGGCCGGGCGGGCCGTGTCCGCAACAGCTACGGCTCGGGCGATCTGAGGGACCCGCTGGGCCGCGCGGCCGGCTACGACGTTTCCTCGTCATACTTCGGCGCTCACGCGGGCCTGGGCCGCGTCCTGAAAATTACGGGATCGGCGAGCATCGACGTGTACGCCAAGTACCTGTGGACCCGGCAGGAAGGGGCCTCGCCCGTCCTCTCGACAGGCGACCCCGTAGTTTTCGCCGCGGCAGTCTCCTCCCGCCTCCGCCTCGGCGGCCGGGTCTCCCTCGCCGCGAACGATTACGCGACCGCGTACTTCGGCGCGGGCTGGGAACGCGAGTTCGACGGCAGTGCCAAGGCCTGGACAGGCGGCTTCCCCATAGACGCCCCCTCCCTCCGCGGGGACACGGGCGTAGTCGATCTGGGCGTAACCGTAAGGCCCTCGCCGTCGGTTCCCCTTTCCCTGGAACTGGGCGTCCAGGGATACGCCGGAAAACGCCGGGGAATCACGGGCGGGATCCAGATCCGCTTCGGCTTCTAGTGTCTTGTATATTGATTTTCTTCGGTTATGAAGGGTTGGATCATGGTAGCCGCCTTTGGAGGTTCCCATGGCCAACAGATAATCCGGAACAGCGAGGAGCGGAGCGCCCTGGACAAGATAGTGACAATGGAAAAACACCGCAAGGGCTATTATGTCCCTGAACCTTTTGTTGCGCGAAGAGCCAAAAACATCCCTCCTGCTATCTTGCTGAACTACACAATGCCCCAGTTGTGTCGCTGGGCTACCCTCCTCCCAGCTCTCTCCAGTATTTATTTCGGCGGGGACATAATATGACGCCGCCGCAATATATGACGCCGCCGCAATAATTCGGTGGGGACAGGTGGTTATGCCGAAGACTTAGAACATAATAGTGCAGAATGATATCTTTTATTAATTTAGATGAACTATAGCAAGTTGTTGGTCTATTACTTTGAGGCAACAATCGCCTATTTTTGACAGGAACGCGGTGTCAAACCGCTCAAGTTCAGCCGGGCTGATTTATTGCGGCGGCGTCATGCGTTGGTTACAATGGCCTGAACTATACCTGGAATTGAAGATCAAAGGTAACATGAGCCGAAAGAAAAGCATTGATCAGCTGTTAGGTTATATGGACAAATGCGGGTCTTCAGAAGGATATGCCTGCTCATCTTTGACAAGGATTTCAATAAGAAATGGGAAGATAAAATTTTTTGTGAAACTGTTAATTGCGGTAAAAATACTGTACACGTGGTGGGTTGCTGACAGCATCTTTTAAATCTGCTTCCGTGGAGGATATCTGTTGCATCCGTAAATCAGATTAGCAAGCTTAGCTTGACTGCGCAGGGGCCGGGTGGTAGGTTAAGCCTAGCCGGAAACGGCTCCTATCTCTTAAAGCATGAAAGGCATTACCATGAAGCACCTACCCTTTTTACTTTCCCTTGTCATGATCATAATGGCCGCCGTCTTTATGTCATCAACTACCTTGCTCGCCCAATATGACATAAAGACTAAAGGCACAAGCACCCTTGGATACTTCGCAAGAGGATTTTACTACATTTAAAAAATGTTTGAATAACAACGATTCGGACTGTGTGCAAAGCCTAGTTGAAACCGAGCAGATAACTAAGTACTCTATTGACAAGGAAGTTTATATTATCGAAACATCATTATATCGCGGCACTGTTAAAATTTGAATTTTTAGGGATATATTGACTGCGTATCCTGTCTGATAAATACTGAAACTCTAAAAAATTTTTCCTCTGGCACGTCATGGGTGTCTCTGTCCCCGGGTTGATATCCGTCGCGACGAACTGGCTGGATGTCCCGCTGGGATTGCAGATACCGGTCCGGGGCGTTAATGTCCTTCCCAGCGCCGTGCAGTACGTAGCCGTTCCTCCGCTCAGTGGCAAGTATGCTGGTCTTCCTGACCATCCTCCAATCTGAGAAATTCGTGCGACCTCTGGATGAGTTCTTCGGCGGACAAGCTTCTGATCCTCACACGGTTCCTGCCGCAAACGGCTACAGCTACTGCGTGAACCGGATTTGGATTGCCGACGTAAGGCAGGAGGTATTCTTTTTCTATGATCTGCTTGAAAGCTGCTTTGATGCAGTAATCGAGTTTCCTGTTGTCCTTTCCGGAAATTATAGTTCCCGGCGGCGAATCGGAGACGACGGGCCTATCGGTTGACGCGTTGTCCGATTTCGCGTATTTCATTTCCGTCACCATGTAACCGTGTTCGGAAGAACTGATCACTAAATCGATATTCCCTTGAGCTATTTCACGTTCAGGCAGGGTTATAAAATCGCACATCTTGAATATGGTCAACAGAAAGACGTGGTAAAACGATTCCATTTCAAGATGTAAAGTGTAGGGTATCACGGTAAGGAAAGATTGCAAAAGCTCCTCGGCTCGGGATAATTGCCCTTGGCAGAAAAAGGAGCAGAATTCTCTGCATCGTTCGAGTGTGAAAATATCATTGCCTGAGGAAATTAACGGGATAACGCGGGTTTTGACGAAATTACTAACTATAGCCATGCTGACTTCTTTGTTCGGCACAGCAAGATAAAGCTGGGAAACCTTGTCTGACACCTGTCTCTTGCGTACGGTAAGATAGCCTGCCTGTAACATCAGTGCTACCGGCTCGGCGTTTCCAGCGTCCTGGATATCACCGCTACCGCTAAATTGTATCTCTCCTTTGAAAACTTTGGAAAAAATATCATCCCTGACATTCATTTGATTCAGGAAATTCATTGCCCCGGAACGAATCCAATAATTGTCAAAAATATGTTTGAAAAGAAAATATTGCAACGATAAGGGATTGAGCACATGATCCACGCCGTTCCAGCTGTACCCGTCGTAATGATCGGCGATACTTTCAATTAGTAAATCTCGGGTGAAGTGCGGACCAAATTCCATTACGTTTCGGAACTTAGCCAAAGCGGCATCGAGATGAGGGGAATAGTATTTGATGATTTCATCGATAGTGAATCCGCATATTGTCGCGTATTCTGATTCAAAAGAGATATCCATAATATTGTTCATAGCAGAAAACAAGGACAATTGGGAAAATTTTGTAATTCCGGTAATGAAAATACGATCTATCATGTTTTCGCATGATTTCATAGCATTGTAGAATCCGTGTAGTGTCTTTTTCGCGACTTCAAGACTGGCCGGATCCGTCAGGTTGTTCACAATGGGCGCGTCGTATTCGTCGATCAGCACAATTATCTCGCCCCTGTCAGCGGCCAGACCATCTTTAGTTCGGATACCCGGAGTAACTATCGGGATATCCGCATAATTCCAGTAAAGGGTATCTATAGTTTCGAGGAGGCTGAAAGCAGAGTTCCTTTCCTTGATAGCGAACCCTCTGGCTTTTGCGAAAAGTTGAAGGTATGTGGCAAGGTTTAGGTCCAGCGAGGACGGGGCGTCCCCGAAAGCGTTCATGCTGATCCTCAGCACGTGAGAACGGGGCCACTCGGCACCCTTGCGTAACCTGTCTATCGCGAGTCCGGAAAAAAGTTCTTTCCTTCCGGCTGCGGCATCTTCCAGGGTGTCAATCAGAAGCGTCTTGCCGAACCGTCTGGGGCGTGAAAGAAAAAGGCGTCGGCGTGGGCCGGTAAGAATTTCGTGGACGAATTCTGTCTTGTCCACGTAAACGTAACCTTCGTTTCTCAATACTGAAAAGTTGGCTATGTTGATGCCTATATCCGGGATAACCGGACTGTCCGGGTTTGTCATACCTGCCTCCTTCGGTGTTATGCCAAGCCTAAATCCGATCGACCGAGGGACGGTGTCCCGTCACGAATGAAATCCTAATTTACTTGAATTAAACCCAGGAAGTGAGGAGCCTCCCGTGAACGCATACTAAATTAAATTCTTAGTTCTTTCAACATCTACATATAGTATATACGATTAACTAAAATGGAACACCTATACCTGACTTATTCACAAAAAAAGGTTTAGCAGTTACAACAACTTACGGGATTTCAAGTTACCAAGGAGTGCTAATTATAGGGGACAATAGTGCCAAGAAATAAGGGGGGGGCAAGCTCACCCCAAAAAACAGGTTGACAGGCTTCACGAGAAAGAGTAACATCCGATTAGTTAAAAACTATTAGTTATTAACTATCATATAATAAGATTTAAGCTTCAACGGTCGACGGCGCGTAGGCGGATCGGACCGCCGGGGTGGTGGCTCATGGACGACAGGGAATTTCTGGAGGGATACCGGGCATCCGACTTCGAGCTACTGTAGGTGACCATGGACGCGGCCCTCTTCGGCGTGGAGATGGAGGCATAGGAGGATCCCGTTCGCATGCTGGACACCCCCCGCCTGAAGTTGCTCTTGGTCAGGAGGACGGAGCCGCCCTTCAAAGGGCGCTGGTCGCTCCCCGGCGGATTCCTGGGGCCCGGGGAGAGCCTGGAGGAGGCCGTACGCCGGGTGATCCTGAAAAAGACCGGCCTCGCAGATCTGTACCTCGAGCAACTCTACACATTCGGGGATCCCGGCCGCGACCCCAGGTGCCGGGCCGTGAGTTGCGCCTGCATGGCCCTCTTGGACCGGACCCCCCTGCCCCCCCCCGAGACCCTTCCGCAGGTGAGGCCGCGTGGTTCTCGGTGGCGCTGGACGAGGGGGGGCGCTTCTCGCCCTCGGGCCCCCCCCGAGGCTCTGGAAGTGCCCCTGGCCGCCGAGACGAGGACGGAGGTCCGCATAGTCCGGACGTCCCAGCGCGCGTCAGGCCCCTCCCCCATGGCCTTCGACCACGCGGACGTGGCCCTCGCTGCTGTCGCCCGGCTCAGGAGCAAGATTGACTGGACGGATCTGGCCTTCACGCTGATGCCCGAGAAGTTCACCCTGAGCCGTCTCATGGCGGTTTATGAGGCGATCCTGGGCACGAAGCTCCTGGCCCCGGCCTTCCAAAAAAAGATGGCGGGGAGGATCGAGCCCACCGGCGAGCTCGCCGCGCCGAGAAAGTTCAGGCCCGCCATGATGTACAGATACCGAGGAGGAACGCACCGTGACCACTTTTGAGCCAGCGGCCGGGCCGACCTCCGTCCCCGCGGCCCTTCCGGCCGTCATCCCCGCCCAGACGGACCGCATCCCGGCGGCCAGGTCGGCAAGCGCTCCCGCGACACTCGCGGAGGACATCTCCAACCTTACGGCCGACATCAAGGTTGCGGCGCTGGCCGACATCCATGACGAAGCGTCCCGCGAGTTTTCCGGGCCGGGTGGACTCCCCGGCCCGGGAGCGGGTCATGACCGCGCCGGGGCGGACCGGCGCCACCGGGAGAGCCGACTGTGGGACCGACGGCTACATCGCCCCGACTCGCGGCCTCCCTCGCCTCGTGGCTAACCGTCGGCTGGAAACCATACGAGCTGGCCTGGCTCCTGACCTTCGGAGCCGTCGCCGCCGCCGTTGCGCTCCATTTCGAGAGCGGCCCCTTCGCGCTCTCGGTTAACCTCTGCGGGATCCTCTGCGTCGTGCTCGCAGCCAAGGGCCACATACTCAACTACGCCGTCGGCATCTACAACTGCGTGGGCTACGGAATCATCTCCGTCTGGAACGGCCTTTACGGGGAGGCGGGCCTTAACCTCCTGTTCTTCGCCCCCATGGCCGCAGTGGGCATCCTGGTCTGGCGGAAGAACCTTGCGGGCTCCAGGGTGCGGATGCGCCGGCTCGGCGGGGCGGAAGCGGCCCTGATGTGGACGGCGACCGCTGCCTGCACGGCGGCGCTGGGGGCGTTCCTGGCTATGATCCCGACCCAGAACACGCCGTACGTGGACGCCGCCACGAACGTGCTGTCAATCGCGACCACCATGCTCATGATCTGGCGCTACCGCGAGCAGTGGCAGCTCTACGTCACCCTTGACGTCCTCACCGTGGCCATGTGGTCCGCGAGGGCCGCAGCCGGCAGCCAGGAGGGCGCCGTGATGGTCGTCATGTGGTCGGCCTACCTCGTAAACGCCGTCTACGGCTGGCGAGTCTGGAACGCCGGGGCCCGCGCCGACGCGACGCTGACTTCCGGAGGCGTGGCCGAGGCGCCGGCCTGTTGAGCCGCCGCCCTGGCGCCCTGAAAAGGCGCCGCCGGGGCGTCAGGGAGATGCGCCGCCGGGGACGCCGGCAGCTCCGGCACCGCCCGGAGCCCCAAGGAGGAAGCCATGACCACGGGACTCACCCTCGGCAAGTTCGCCCCGTTCCACCGAGGCCACGAGCTGGTCGTGAAGACCGCGCTCGCGGAGGTGGACCGCCTCGTCGTCGTTGCCTACGGGAGCTCGCTCACCCGCGTGCCGCTCCAGGTGAGGGCGGGTTGGATCCGGAGTCTTTACCCGCGGGCGGAGGTGCTGGAGGCCTGGGGCGGCCCGGAGGACTGCGGGGACGCGCGGGAGACGGAACTCGTCCAGGAGGGGTTCCTGAAGGCCTTCCTGGCGGGGCGGAGGATAGACCGCTTCTACTCCAGCGAGGCCTATGGGGAACACGTCTCCCGCTCGCTGGGGGCCGAGGACAGGCGCGTGGACATGGCGAGGGCCCTAGTGCCCGTCTCGGGGACGGCGCTTAGGGCCGACCCGTACGCCTGGCGCGGGTACGTGGACCCGCTGGTCTACCGCGACCTGGTGGCCCGCGCCGCGCTGGTGGGGGCGCCGGGCACGGGAAAGACGAGGCTCGCGGAAGCCCTCGCGGCCAGGCTCGGGACCGTCTGGATGCCGGAGTACGGCCGGGAGTACTGGGAGGAGCACCAGGTGGCGAGGAGGCTCACGCCCGGGGACCTGGAGGAGATAGCGAGGGCGCATGCCGAGCGGGAGGACGCGCTCGCCCTCGACGCCGACCGGTGGCTGGTATCCGACACCTGCGCCCTCACCACCCGCGCCTTCGCCCTGGACTACCACGGCGGGGCCTC
>JAIRZX010000098.1 GCA_031267005.1 Deltaproteobacteria bacterium | reverse complement strand
CCGCCGTCGGGGGGGTTTGGGTTCGGTACGGCCCGGACCGGCGCGATTGGGGTTCGGCGGGGGACCGAGGGGGGCGGCGCCGGTACCTGGGGCGGGGGCAGCGGGCGCGGACGCCCGGGGGAGCGACGGGGCTTTAGGTTGGGGCAGGAGGCGCGCCTCCGGAGGGCAGCCGGACGCCCGGGGCGAAAACGGCCGGTCAGGTCTTGATGGACGGCGCGGGGGGCACGTAGCCGGCCGCGGGCCCCTTTCCGGGCGCCGGGAGGGCCCTGGGCGGTTAACGGCAAGCGGCTAAGGCCGTTTTGCGGGGACGGAAAGCCGCCGTCCGGGGCGGTTCGGTTCGGTTCGGTCCGGTCCGGAGCGAATCGGGTTCGGAGCGGGACCGAAGGGGGCGGCGCCGGTTCCAGGGGCGGGGGGAGCGGGCGCGGACGCCCGGGGGAGCGACGGGGCTTTAGGCTCCGCCATGTCGCGGTCCGGCGTTCCTGGGGGGAAGGCGGGCGCACGGCCTGGGCGGGCGCAGTCGTTCGGGGAAGGATAGGGGCCGTTTCGGCGGGGACGGGGCATGGACGGCGGACGGGGAAAGCGGGGGCTGGGGATTGGGAAGCGCGGATGAATGTTCGGTCAAAAGCCGGGACAGTTATGATGTTTATTAGCCGCGGTCGGCCGGGGAAAGGCTTTCGCGGCGGAGCGGGCGTGGGCTTCAGGCGGGCGCCAGCCCGCGTCCACTGCGGAAGCGGGAGGTTCCGCAGGGCTACTTCGCGGCCCCCCCCCTGGGGAAGATGCCGTGGTAGACCTGGTTCAGAGAGAGGTTGAGCGGGACGCACATCCTGAGCGCCCTCTGCCTGAACCAGTTGGGCTTGTACACCTCGAAGAAGGGGAGCTTCCACTCCAGGGTGTAGTCCTTCGGGGGATCCCAGGCGGAGAAGGCGCGGCTGTAGATGGACGGCAGGCTTATCTCGGGCCGGCCGATGGGGGAGCCGTAAAGTCCCCCGCCGAGGGGCAGGTCGACCAGATCGCCGGGCAGCTGGTCCTCCGGGCTGGACTCGACGGTCGTCCAGTACTCGAAGTAGTTGTTGCCCTGGAGGTTGGTGCAGACCCCGTAAAGCTCCCGGTTGGCCAGACAGGGAATCTTACGGATCCGGTCGATGAAGTTGAGCCACAGCTTCTCGTAGTAGTCCCCGACCGCTTTGTCGTTCAGGATGGCGCAGTACCCCACCAGTCGCTTGCTGGGCAGGGCCTCGACCGATTCAATGAGGATTTTTGGCTTCATGCCAGTCACCACGTCCGGGGGCATTGGAGTCCCCTGAAGAATCCCGTGATCCTTATAAGGCAAGGATCCCGAGGGGCCGTGACGGTGTCGGCGGCAAATGGCCGCATGCCGTCATGCCTTTTTCCCTCCCCCAAAAAAATCGCGGGGGCGCGCCTTCGTCCGCGCGGCTCGCGCGGCGGGCGGGCTTGCCCGAGATCTCCCGGCCGCGGCCGGTTTTTATGGAGGCTCAACTAGCGGATCCGGCGACCCCTGTCCCCGGGCTGGCGGGAACCGCTGCTGATCGATTACTTGACGCCAGTTGTGGTGGAGGGGGCCCGATTCAAGGGGGCCGCGGCGAAAAGCCGGGTAGGCCCCTCAGGCGCGGGCCGCGCCTGCAGGCTGTAAGGCTGTTTAGACCGGCTGCCTTGCCGCCGGGGTATCCCGGGCCGGCGGGCCTGCCTTGAGACCGTCGTGGAAGGGGCCTTAAACGGCCGATGAAGGCTGGGATCCTGTAGGTCCGGAGTGTGAAATGGCTTAAGCTCTGGACCGCCAATATGATAATGTCGGGCCGGTCAAAAAACAAGGGAAAAAAATTCAGGTCTGCAAGGCGTTGAAAGAAGGACTCGAACTTGGATGGCGCCGGGTTTGCCCCTTTTGGGCTTTCTGGGGACGAGGGGCGGCTGACAAGAACGAATGTTCACGAACAGAAGAATAGCAGATTGCAATTCGGCTGGCAAGGGGAAAATGAGCCAATATCGGGGCAGTAAGTGCGACAATGGCGCAAAAGCTAGCTTTTCCGCGTGTTTGCGGGAACTTGGAGGGAGGGGGAAAATGAGCGGAAAGTGTCAGGGAGGGCGAAGGCGGGAAGCGCGGAAAGAGAAACGCCGAACAATCGATCGTAAATAATTATGAATTATATATGTCCTGGTAGGTGACTAGAGGGATTTATCCTGTAAAAAGGGTACTTTAGCTCAGAATTTGGCGTCCCTGCAGGGCTCCGGAGAAGAGAAGGGCAATTTTCAGTTTTGCACGTTTCCCCCCGCCAAGGAGGCTTCGGCGGGGGCTGTCCGGAAGGCATTTCAAGCCGTTTTGGGGGAGCGAACGGGGCAGGGCGGCGAATGCCCGCTTCTGCGGGGCGTTTGGGGTCGGGAGGGAGGACGGGACGGCGGTTCCGCCTGAGGTGGGGGAGGCGCTGGCGGCGCCCCTCCCTGCCACGCCACGCGGGAAAACGACAATTCGCGCGGCTGCAAGCGTTCCCGAGCGATCCCGAACGGCTCCGGCGGCGGACGGACGTCGAAGCTGGCGGGCGCGAAAAAGCCCCCGCCCCGGAACCCGCGGGGGGCCGGAGGCGGGGGCTATTGGAAGCGGCCGGAGCGCTACTGGATCTCGAAGTAGGCCTGGCGCTTGGCGCCGCAGATGGGGCAGACCTCGGGGGCCTCGCTCTCGGCGACGTGGCCGCAGACCTTGCAGACGAAGACCTTGGGCGCGGCCTGGCCGGGGTTGGCAAGGGCCTTCTTGAAGAGTTCCGCGTGGACCTTCTCGGCCTCGTTGGCCATGTGGAAGTCGGAGACGGCGGCGGAGTCCTTGGCCGCCTTGGCGTCCTCGAGCATCTCGGGGTACATCTTCGTGTACTCGTAGGTCTCGCCGGCGATGGCGTCCTGGATGTTCTC
>JAIRZX010000024.1 GCA_031267005.1 Deltaproteobacteria bacterium | reverse complement strand
ATTTTAATTTTAATATGTGAACCACGTGTTAATTATAAAAAAATGAATTTTCGGAGGGAAGGAGGAGGTATGAACATCCGGGAAATTATAGCATTAATGGCAATCTGGCTTTATAGAGGGGATAAAGTCTCTGTATGACCGATTCTACAACAAGACAATATAACCGATATAAAAAAATCCAACTACAACTACTGGACAGTGAAAACATAAAATACAAATTTAAAAAAAACATCAAAAACGCCAACATATAATAAAAATAAACAAAACACGAAAATCAATAAATCTTAATTTATTATATAAATCAAAAATAATAATGCCATTAATTTTTTAATTTTTTTTAATTTTATTTAATTAAATTAATAAAATAAATTTATTCTAGTGCAATCCAAGAAAGAAAAGATATTTTAAGTTTTTTCCGGGATTAATTCGAATTTAGTCTAGGCGTTGCCTTGAGAGCGGGCGGGTGATTAGATAACGCTTCAGGGCCGGGATGAAGGGCGGAAGTCGTAGTTTCCGAACGTAGCCCCCCCGCCGAACTATTTTTTTTCCGAGAGCACTGCCTCGTGGCAGTGAGAATTTACAAGCGATACCAGCTAATTGCAGGGCCAATGGCCATCCGGATCACTGTCCAGAAGGGGCCCTGACGGCTCGCCCTGGTGCTTTCCCGGCCGCAAGGGAGCTAAATGTAACTCCCCGGCTCTCCCCTGAATTGACCGACCTTTCACGGATTATCCAAGAACTTCCCGCTCGCCTCACCCTCTATCTCCTTGGGAGCTATCGAGATCCCGCCCAAGCCACGAGGGTCCAGCCATCCCCTGAGAAGAATTTCCGGAGCCCTGGCTCCCCCAACTGCGGTTGCCCGCCTGCCTCCCCAACTGCGGTTGCCCGCCTGGCTCCCCAACTGCGGTTGCCCGCCTGGCTCCCCCAGCTGCGGTTGCCCTCTCTGGGCCCCCCATAACTGCCGGAGCCCACCCAGCCCCCGCCTCTAAAGTCCCAGCCAGCCGAAGAGAAGCATGAAGCCCGGGATGGTAAGGAGCGACAGCACGGTGCTCAGGGACACCCCCACACCGGCGAATGGGGCGTCGGAACCGTGGTAGGCGGCCATGAGCGCCAGGGTGGCGGCGCAGGGAAGGGAGGACTGGACGAGGAAGACCTTGAGCATGAGCGGGGGGAGGGTCGGGAATATGAGCTGGGCCAGGAGGAACACCGCAAGCGGGCTCAGGACGAAGCGGCCGGCGAGTAGCATGGCCAGATCCAAATCGGGCTTGAGGGACGAAAGCGACGACTCGGAGAGGGCGATGCCGATGTAGAGAAGCGCCAGCGGGCTGGTCATGCCGCCAACGAGCCTGGCGGAGTCCATCAGGAACTCGGGCGGCTGGACCTCCGCGAGGATGAGCGCTATCCCGGTCAGGAAGCCCAGGAGCGGGGGGGACAGGAGCGCCTTGAAGACAAGGTTCCGGCCCACGTCCTTCGCTGGCGTCGGCCCGTCCAGGCTCAGGGTGTAGTTGCCCAGGGTCCAGAAGAAGGTGGTGTTCGCGAAGAAGTACAGCAGCACGTAAGGGACGGCCACGTCCCCGAACAGGGCGATGTTCACCGGAAGGCCGATGAAGATCGTGTTCGAGGTGGCCGAGCCGACGCTTATGACGCCTTTCCTCTTGGGGTTGTGGCCCGGGCGCCTCGCGTAGAGGCTCTGGACGGCGAACACCGTCAGTATGGAGAGAACGGGTATGATCGAGCCGTAGATGAGCTGCCCCAGCTCGCTTCTGGTAAAGGCCGTCACCACCGACGTGAACAGGAGCGGCGGCAGGGTCACCTGGGTGACCAGCTTCGGGAAGAGCTTTTTGGCTTCCGGCCCGACAAAGCCCGTGGCCGAGAGCGCGAAGCCCAGGAGCCCTATCAGGTAAAGGCCGGACACGCTTTCGGCCGTCTGCAGGATGACGTTCCCCATAAGGAGGCCATTCTAGGTTCAAGGGGGGGGGATAGTCAAAGGCCCGGGCAGGATCCTTCAGGCGGGGGGGCGGCTTCCGGCGGCGGGGCCGAGAAACGGGACGGCTCAGGCTCGATGCCGGGGAAGCGGGTTTAGGCATCCGGTTTTCTGGCCCGGGCGCCACGGGAGTGCTTACACTCTCGCCCGTTCCCTTTCTCGGCGGGGGTTCCGGCTGACTCGGCCGGGTCCAGCCAGCGGATCTGGAGTACCCTGCCGCTTTCGGCATCGGCGCAGTCCAGAACGAGCCGCCTCGTTACGCCGTTTTCCTTCCATTCCAAAAGCAACCCGCCCTTGGGCTGGCTACGGGCAGTCTTTGAGTCGTTTTTGGCCACGGGGAAGCTCCTTGCGGCGTAAGTGAGGTGTTTGCGGTCCGCCTGGGTGCGGTCGGAGCGCCGGGCCGGGTGGCTGGAAAACTCAGCCTTCCAGGCCAGGCCTCGGTTGCCTTCTATTTCAGAGCGGGGAGGTGATTCAAGCTTGGCTTGCTCCGAGCAGCAAGATGGCAGTTCCCGGGCAGGCGTATGAATCGACTGACGCTCCAAGACCATTAAAACGGGATCCTCCAGGCGCGCATGTTTCTTAACCGAGCGGGGCGCCGCGCATCCAAAGCCGCCTCGCCGGACTTCCAAGGCTGGCGGGTCGGCTTCCAAAGCCGTCGCCCAGCGCATCCAAAGCCGCCTCGCCGGACTTCCAAGGCTGGCGGGTCGGCTTCCAACGCCCCCGCCCAGCGCATCCAAAGCCGCCTCGCCGGACTTCCAAGGCCGCCGCGCCGGGCCGGATCTCCCTTTGATCCGG
>JAIRZX010000608.1 GCA_031267005.1 Deltaproteobacteria bacterium | reverse complement strand
ACTCAGTGGGCTCCAGCCGCGCCGGGACTATCAGGAGCCCTTCCTCGCGGGTCTGGAGCGCCTGGTAGATCTCGTCGTCGTAGGTGAGCTTCTTCAGGTCCCAGCGCCGGACGCCCGCCGTCTTCAGGATGACGTCCGGGTCCGGCATCTTCAGGAGCTGGTCGGCTATGTCGCTCATGCCCTGGGACTTCCAGAACACGGGCATGACGCGGGGCGCCGGCTTGGGCTTCGGCTTGGCGGCGAAGAGCCTTTTCAGAAGTCCGGGCATCAGTAGGTGAACCCCCAGGCGGCGCCGCCGCCGTTGCGGCCCGGCACCGCGTCCCTGGCCCCCAGCGAACGGAACGGGACGCCCTCGGGCCGGGAGTAGAGCCACCTGAGCGCCTGGGTGAGGGCGTCCACCTGGTCGTCGTGGGCGCCCGACGGGAAGGAGAGGAGCTCGTGCTTGAGTTCCCCCGTCCATGGGGCGTCGGGCGGGAAGAACACGTCGCCCGCCTCGAAGAACGCCGTCACCGCGTGGGCGCGGGCCCGCTTGGACCCGTCCGGCTTCACGGGGATGAGCCTGTCCAGGCCGTCCACCTTCTTGAGGGTGTCGATCACGGCGGGGCCGTTGGCGGTGTCCTCCACAAGAATCTCGCGGAGCCCCCTGGGGCGCCATTTCGCGGCCATATCCTTCAGGGCCTGGCAGGTTTCCACGAAGCCCATGCGCTTCCGCACCTGGTCGAGCAGGAAGGCCCGGGCCCCTTTCCTGCCCCACACCTGGCCGACCACGAAATCGCTCCCTGAGCCGTCCTTGAAGGTCATGTCCCAGCTCATGGCGAGCTTGCCGAACTTCCCGTCCTCCGGGAGATCGGCGTAGCTCCACTCGCGGAACCAGTCCTTGCGGAACACCGCGCCCTCGTCCGGGGTCGGGCGTTGCTGGTACAGCGCCGCGAACTCGTAGGAACCCATCGCGGCCTTCGTCTGCAGGAGGTCTTCGAGCGAGAAGCGTTCCGGGTGGAGCGCCTCGCCCGCCTTCCTTTTCCCCCCGTCCGCCTCGGCTATGGCCGGGTAGTTCAGGCACTTCCAGTCCTCGCCCCCTCCCCGGGCGACTTCCAGGAGGCGCCCCGCGAGGTCGTCCTCGTGCCAGCGGGTCTGGATCAGGATGATGCCCCCGCCGGGCGAGAGCCGCGTCCGCAGGACGGAAGCGTAAGCGTTCCAGACGTTGTCGCGGTAGGTGGGGCTGTCGGCGTCCTCGCGGTTCTTCACGGGGTCGTCGATGATGAGGATGTCGGCCCCGGTCCCGGTTATGGTACCCCGTACGCCCGCCGACCTGTAGACGCCTTCATGGTCGACAATCTCGAACTGCCCGGCCTGGCGCTGGTAGTCCGCGTCGCCCTCGGCCCTGCGCCCCTTCGGCACCAGGCGGGTGTCAGGGTAAAGATCGCGGTAGTCGTCCGAGTCCATGATCCGCTGGACGTCCCGGCTCATGGCCGACGCCAGGCTGTAGTTGTACGAAGTGGATATCAAGTTGATGTCCGGGAACTTGCCGAAGGCATAGGCCGGGAACATCCTTGAAGCCAGCTGGGACTTTCCATGGCGTGGCGGCGCCGTGATGAGAAGCCTCGGCGACTGCCGGCAGTACACCGCGCCGAGGAATGCGTCCAGCTCGTCGCAGATCTCCTCGTGGAACCAGCCCATCATGTAGCCGGAACTCATGTGGCGGACGAAGTTCGCCATGCAGGAAGCAACGGCGCACTTAAACACCGCGTCCCGCATCTCCGCGTACTCTTCCGGCCCCATGACCTCTAGTTGAGCTGCCTGGCCCGCCATCCGATCGCTTCCCCCCCGCACGCCGCCCCGGCGAACTTGTCATAGATCTTCTTGAGGCCGGCCATGTCGTCCCCGCCGGGGACTTCGACCGGGGACAGCCTCGCCCCCTTCCTGCCCGGCCTGCCGGCCTTGGCCGTCTTGAAGTCCGGATGGAGGTGCTCGAGCGCGAACATGAGGAGCTTCCTGTCCGGTTCCTCGCCGTCAAGGATCTGCTCGTAAAGGACCGCCTCGCACTTGTACGCGAAGACGGTCTGCATCCTGCGGCACCGCTCGTCGAACTCGGGGCATCTGGCCCGGTAGTCGGCCACCTGGTACCAGGTGAGCCCGGACTCCTTGAGGGCGGCTTTGAGGTTTTCGGTCCGCTCCAGGACTTCCATGTACTTCTTGAAGAGATCCCTGGCGGGCAGGCGCCCGTCCGGGGTCCGGACAGTCTCCTCAGCCTCCACCGCCAGGGCCGCCTTCGGGGCCGCCAGGCGCGGCCTCGGGGCCTTACCGGCCTTCTTGGAACCGGACGCCCCCCGCGCGCGCTTCGGCGCGGGGGAATCCGGAACCCAACTCATCGGAGGCATTCTTACCATTCGTGTCCGTCCTCGCCAGGGCTGCCCCCCCCCGCCGCCGGAGCTATAGCCATTAGTTTAAACGGGAGGGGGGGCGTAGGCCTTCTGGCTTGACGGGAAGATAAGGCATAAAAAAGCCCCCGCCAAGGGGGGCAAAGTATATTTGGACTATAAGAGACTATATAAGTATGCTCAAAGCCGTTAAAAGCACTCTAAAGGCCGCTTAAAGCATCTACCCCCACTCCGGGCGCAGTTATCCCGCACGGGGCCGGCGCGGAAGTCGGCTTGCCGTACGGCCTTTCAGCCGTCGAGACCCGTCCCGGGCCCGCCGCCGGGCCTGGGTATCCTGGCCTCGATCCATTCCAGGGCGCGTCCGGGCGTGGTCATGTACGCCCGGCCCACGCGGCATACGGGGAACTCTTCGTCGCGGATGAGCGCCTTGACTTCCCTGACCCCGCACCCGAGCATCCGGGCTATTTCTTTCATGCCGATTACGAACAGCGGCTTATGTGCCTTTTCAAAAGCCATGCGCGAATTCTAGCATAATCCTTGCCACCTGCAAGGAAGAATAAAAAAAGGCCCCGGAAGGCGAGTCCGGGGCCTAAGTCCGGGCGGGGGGCCCGGGAAGGAAATGCATGAGTGCGGCAAAGATACTTCGGCGCGGCGGGGAAGTCAACCCTTCTTCCGAGGTCCGCGCAGTCGCCCCTTCGGCCAGCCCACAGACTGGAGCGGATACCTTTCCAGGAAAGCCGCCAGGTCGGCCGGGTTCACCTGGGAGAGCGCCCATCCCCCGCCGGGCTTCAAGGGCCTGGTGACGGGGAGTCGGCCCTGCCCCATCGCCCGCTCCAAAGATGACATGAGACGTCCGGACCGCTCCACCGCCTCCTCCAGGCCGATGCCGGGCTCGGCCGCCTCCACGCCGGAGTCCCGGAGCCGGGCCCAGGGGATGGAGTAGGCCACGTGCCACTCGACGCCGGGGCGGCTTCCCCTGGCGTCGAAGCCATCCGCAATCCGCTTGGCCGCCGCCTCGGGCGAAACGGAACGCGGGACGCCGGCCACCAGGAAAGTGAAGAAGGCCCCCTTCTGGCCGGCGCGGAGCGGCCCGGCGGCGGTGAGGTCCGCCGGGGCCTCGGCGCTCATGACGTAGCGGGCCGCCCCCTTGACGAACTCGACGGTGACGAACAGGTCTCTCACGGCGTTTTTCCTCCGGGCGGATGGTACCCCGGCAGTCCGGGGGGGATCAAGGCGAAGGGGAGGCCCCCAGCCCCCCCGGCGTCCGGGGGGGCTTGCCGCCGGCTAGGCGGTCTTGGAGAAGATTATGTGCCTGGGCTGGCCGGCGACCACCGTCGCGTACCGCTCCTCCCCCGGGGCCATCTCGGCCGGGGAGGTGTAGGAGTAGAGGACGATCCTCTCGTCGTGCTGGAGCTGGATGAGCCAGGTGTCTATCTGGGCGGGGGGGATGTCCCGGCAGGAGGTCTTGACGGCTTGGATCTTGAGGGCCCCGCCGGACGTCCCGAGGGCCTGCCTGACGGCCCTGAGCCTGCGGTAGAAGCCGTCGGCGTCCTGGGCGGGGGGCTGGGCTTCGGGGCGGGGCGCGGCGGCCTTGGCGGCGAGGGCGGCGCGGAGGTCGGCGTTGGCCTGGGAGAGGCGGGCGACTTCGGCCTCGAGGGCGGCGATGCGGGCGGCGTCGGCGGAGCGGGTCTTGCGGGGGGATGCGGCCATTTCGTTTCTCCTGGGGGGCGGGCGTTTCGCCCTGGGTTGTGCAGATTGGTATAGCAATTGCCATGCCATACAGCAAAAGAGGCCCCGCGCCGCCCGCCCGATCGCCGGATTCCTAGGATTCAAGCCATGTTTAGCCGTAAGGCGCGACTGCCGCCGCTCTCTCTCCATGGGAAGGAACCGGGTAAAATATACGCGGCACTGCGTAATTATTACCCGGTCACTGGGTAATATTTACCCAACTGCGCTTATTATTTAAGGCACGGTTATTGCTAAGCCGTTTATTGTTTGGCTCTGCCATAACGGCACGGAAGTTGCAAGGCAGACTGGCGGGCTTTCGCCGGCCCGGCCTGCCGCCCGGGGCATGCCCCCGCCTGTCCCGCGCCCGGAAGGTTGGCGTCACTTGATGATGACATCATCTGAGTTTGGCATCATATGTGGATTGACGTCTTTTAAACATATCCTCATTTAATGATGACATCATTAGAGTTTTTCCGCATATGAGTAAATCCGCTTTTGGGCAAGACATCATTAGGGCCATTCGGGGGCATGGAGCGGGTGCTGGCACGCGCCATTGTCCCGGAGACGCGGCAGGCATGTGAAAGTCGCTTCACGCCCTTTCGCGGCCATGACGCGATGCGCGACGTCTGCCGCGCTCTCTCCCTTGCTATGGGACGAAACTAGCGGCTTTACTGAGCCGCCGCCTCTCGTTTGCGTTAACGGGGCGGGCGGCCGTTTTTCCGGCCGGCCGGGCGGCGCGGGCCGAGGCGCCCTAAATTTTTCCAGAATTGTTGCAATTTCTATCCCTTGCCCCATAAGTATTTGCGTGAAAATCGCCTCGGAAAGCCTTACCCTGTAAGGATTTTCATCAAAAAAATCATCCCTGCGCGGACTTGCGTGGCGATCGCGCGGTATTTTCCTTTTCCGCCGCCATTTTCCCGATTTTTGCGCCGTCTCGTTTCGCCGTGAGGGGTATGGGTTTCGGCTGAAAACGGAAGGGGGGGTATCCCGGTTTCGGCCTAGCATAGCAATCGCGTTTTGCCATGTTGCACAGTAAGTCTGTTATATATGTTCAGCTTACCCTGTAAGGATTAAAATGACGTTGTCGGCAAAACCAATGAAACGCGAATGTTTATATACTTCAGGAACCGCGCTGGGCGGCCTGGGAGGCGGGGGGCAGGGGGGGGGCAGATCTGATCTTAATAGAAATATATATATATATATTCTTCTTATTCCTTTCATACCTCCATAATTAGAATTGAAAGTAGTATCAGTTCTATATTTAGAATTGAACAATTTTTTTTCAATTCTCATTTTAGGTCATAATTAGAATTTTTTTACGGTAGTTCCTAGTCCAGCCCGTTCATTGAAACGGGAAAATTGATTTTTTTCCGCTATACTATCTATACTTAAACGGAGGCGTCACGGAAAGCCGTGCGGGGCAAGCGAACTGGGTTGCCGCCATTTGTTCAGCAAGTTCGATCGCGAAAACGCGATCGGCGACGTCCGCTTGACAGGCGGAAACTCAGGCGGGAGGCTGAATTGACAGTAACGGCGAAAAGGTATAAAAAGAAAAAAAACGTTAAAAAAAAGCGAGTGACACCTTGCGAATAATTAGAATTGCGAATAATTAGAATTGTATAATTAGAATTGCGCACGAAAAGGAGGCGCCGTGGAAGAGGAAATTTTGCGCGGGCTGACCGTGAGGACGATCAGGATTGCCGGCGAGGACGTCTTGGCCGTGGAGGCGGAAGAGCTGCACGAGGCCCTGATGAGGGCGGACCACGCCGGCCGCTGGTTCCGGGGCAGGGCGAGGCAGCTGGAGCTGGAGAAGGGGCGGGACTGGATCGAGCGGCGGGTTCCGGGTCCGGAAGGGGGGGCCCCCCGGACGGAGAGGCTGCTTTCGATGTCGGCGGCGACGTTCGTGGCGGCGAACGACGGGGGGGCGCGGGCCAGGAAGGTCGCGGACGCCCTGACGGCGGCGTCGGCCCCGCCGCTGTCGGCGGAGGTGCGGGCCCTGGCGGCCATATTGGACGCGGTGGCGCTGGACGTGGGCAAGCTCCTCGCGGCCAGGACGAGGGCGAAGAGCCCCGGGCGGCCCAGGACGAAGCTCCCGGGCTTCGGCTCCAAAACCGACGTTTCCCAGCTGGCCGATCTTTGGAAATCCGTGCGGATCGGGACGTGGGACCTGCTGGCCGCGCCGGGGGACTGCCTCCCGAAGGGCGGGGCGGCGGGCCTGGCGCGGGACGCGGGGAAGCTGCTGAAGGAATGCGGCGGCAGGGAGCCCGTCTTCTGGCGGTTCGCGCGGGCGCTGGAGCGGGTGGCGGGGCGGCTGGGGAACCCGTTCACGTTCAACAAGGCTCGGACGCGGCTGATGTACTACGACACCGCGACGGTGAGGGACTGCATGGACCGGCTCCTGGAGTCGGGGGCGCTGTCGAAGGCTACGCGGCCGAACGCGAACGGGCTGGTGACCGACTACTGGGCCATGGACCGGACGCCGCTGGCGCCGAGGGACAGGGCGTGGTTCCGGGAGTGCCTGCTCGAGGCGGAGGGGAAGCTGGAGTTCTGCGCGGAGGACGGCTGGGCCTACGTCCGGGGCGTCAAGTGCGCGGACGAGGACGACCCGGACTGGCCGAAGCTTTCGGGGCCGCTTCCGGATTGGCTGTAAAAAAAAGCCCCCTCGGGGAGGGGGCTAAATTCGGAGAAAGAAAAATAGTATGAGCAATGACGGGCCCAGGGTAACCCTGCGGCCGGGCCGGGTCAAGCCCCGGGGCTCCGGAAAAGGGGCTTCCTGGCGATTTTTCCGGGAAAGAGGGAGCTGGGGCCGCGCGGGATCCGAAAAACGCGCCTGCGGCCTTCCGGGGGCGTTTAAAGGCAAGCGCCCCCCGGAGCCTCGGGCGGGCTCCGAAGGGCGTCCGGAAGGGCCCCCAGGCTCCGAAAAAGGGGCCCCGGGGCGATTTTTTTAGAAGATGGGGGTCAAGGGCAAGGGGGAAGCGGGAAAATCGGCGGGAGGGCCGTTTTCGGGAGTGACGGGGGGGATCTTGATGGCCGTCAAGGATTGGCAGGCGGCTCGGGGGCGGGGCTGCCTAGACGCGCGAGCTCCCGGGCGGCCTCCTTCCTTCCCTTCCGGAGGCGTATGGTCAGTATCCA
>JAIRZX010000590.1 GCA_031267005.1 Deltaproteobacteria bacterium | reverse complement strand
GCCGTTCCCGTCGCCGCCTACCAGCGGAAAGACGGTAACCGCAGGTGCCGGGGCAAAAGGCGCCGCCGACGCGGCCGCCGCCTTCGGGCCCTCAGCCTTCGGGGCCCCCCGCTTCGCGGCCTTGGCCTTTTGACCCGTCGGCTTCGCGGCCTCCGTCTCGGGGCCAGCCTTCGCGGCGGCCGACTTTACGACCGCCGGATTTGCGCGGTCCAAGGCGGAGGCGGCGGGCTTTGCGTCCGGGGGCTTCGCCGCTCCGCCCCCCGCCGTCCCGGAGGGTCGGGCCTTGCCTGTCGCGGGAGGCACGGCGCTAGGCCCCGCCGCCCCGCGGGCCGCCGACGTTGGAGAAGGCCGAGTTGAAGTTCCGGTAGAGGCGCTTGTTGTCGCGGAGGCGGTGCCACTTTTTGATGAAGCCGTCGGGCACCCTGTCGCCCTCGATGACGGTAACGCTTTCCCAGGGGGCCGGGCCCGGGATAGGGTAGGCGTAGTAGGGGGCGTCAGCAGGCACGTTCCGGACAAGGAGGACCTTAGGCGTCCTCCAGGAGAGCCAGCCCGCGTAGAGGCGGTGCATGCCGTCGTTCAAGACGTTGTTCCTGGAGCCGTCCGCCTCGGTCAGGCGCTCCACCACCGGGGGCAGGAGATCCACCGCCTCGTCCGCGCCCTCCACGGTGAGCGTCAGGTACCCGTCCAGGGCCAGCATGTCGAAGCCGAGGCGCTTCAGCTCCCAGTCCAGGTGCCTCGCCTTCAGGAGCCCGTCCGAGAGCACGTAGCGCTGGGCCGGGCGGATCTCTGAGTAGGGCATGGAACGCAGGGCTATGTCAGCCTCCAGGTAGGGCTTCCGCTCCGGGTCCAGGAGCATGCCCACCCGGCGGATCCTCTCCAGGAGTTCTTGGCGGCCGTGGGGCTCGGCGCGGAGGATCGTGAAGGGCTCGAACGCCATGGAATGCCTTTCTTCGGGGGAGGCCCGCTCCCCCGGAGCGGGGCCACAGGATGCTGCGGGTATTGGAGCGCTTGTATCAAAAGAATGTTATACCAAGACGGGAAAAAAAGAAAGGCGGAGGCGCCCCGCCGCCCCCGCGCGGTCCTTTTCCCCCTCACGGGAGAGTTTCGGTCCTTTTCTCCTTCACGGGAGGGTTTCGGGTCGAAGGGGGGACGGGGCCCGGTCGCCCCCCGGAGGGGCCGCCCGCCCGTAGGCGGGAGCCTGGCCGGGAGGCAGCGAGGACTGTTCAGGGGCCTCCCCGTCCGCCAGGCAGGCCTTCCGGGAGTACGGCGGGCGCTTCGGCCCGAGCCCGGGCTGACGTCCAAGGCGCTGCCGTATTGGCGGCGCTCCGGGAATAGTTCCCGCAGCAAGCCAAATCGGATCGGCGCGGAGCCAGGTCGGGGTGCAAAAGGCTTCGGGGACGGCCCGACCGCCCGGGGCGGCCCCACCCGGAAAAGCCCCTGGACGGCTCGGAGAGGAAGCTCGATCCGGGCGGGATCCCGGAAGACGCGGAGTCCGCCATCGTTTCGCCGCGCTTCCTCGCCTTCTCGGGTGACTGGATCGCCCCCCGTGTGCGAAGGGGCTCTGGTACGGCCACGTCGCGCCTCCCCCCAGTGGCCCCGTGGCGCCCGGTGCCACCGGGGAGGGCCCCGAGCGCGACGACGGGGCCGGGAACCGCCTGGAGGGCCCCTCCGCGCTCCGCGCCCTGGCGGGGGAGCTGGCCGAGGACCCCGTGAGGGCCGCGCTCGTCGGCGCCGGGACGGCGCAGGCCTGGCGCGAAGACGGCAAGGCGTGGAGGGACAGGGCCCGGTCCGAGGGGACGGAGAGGATCTTCATCCCGGCGAGCCGTCCCGCGGGAACCGCGGCGGGCTGGGAGCCGTGCGCCTCATGCGCCCGAAGGCCGACCTGGCCTTCAGGCAGGGCCTCGTGGACCGCCAGGACCCGGCAGGGGAGCGGGTCTGTCCGGGGCGCTGCAAGCTTAACAGGCCCCTGGCCAAGATCGCCAAGCTTTCCGGCGGGCGGAACAAGGAATTCGCGCGGCCTGGCCCGGGGCCGCCCGGAACGCCTTGGGAACTGGGTCCGGGGCGTACGGGTCAGGGACGAGGTCACGGAGGAACCCGCCGCGGCCCGCCATTTCCTCGCGCTCGGGGACCTGTCCATTATGAAGCCGAGCAAGTACCGCTCCACCTCGCAGAACGCGGCCATGGCCAAAATCGCCCCCGCGGCCTTGAAGAAGCGTCTCTCCCGCGCCGCGCGGGCAAACGGCGCGGGCCGCAAGGAGGTCAACCACGCCTTCCCCTCCCGGCCGCCCGCGATTCTGACCGGGCGCCCCGCGTTCGGCGGGGCGCCTCCCATGGATACCGAGGCGTTCCGAAAGCCGCCTCGCCCGAAAAATTGGAGCGGTGTCGTCTAGACCGAAAAGCCTGCCGCTTTCATTCCTCCCCCCCCCCAAGGGAGTTGAATGGATATTGACTCAAAATGATTAGGGGCATAAAATAAAGCGTTCAACGTCAGAGAGCACGGTTTGGAAGCTATTCTCAAGGGCGGGTGTTTGGTCCTTGGCGTCTGCCGTGCCGCCCTCGCCATTGCCGCCAAAGGACATAGGCGTTAACGATAAGGCCATTTCACGCGGCGCTGCGCAATGACTGCGTTAATCTTGGCAATCGTATATGCCGGGGTCATCTTCGGAATGAAAATTATTCCTTCTTCGCTTGAACCTGGCGAGGATCAGAAGGTATTTCTCATGACCATACAGATGCCCAACGGAACATCGCAGGCCCGCTCCATCGAAACGGGCAATGAGGTTTGCGCGAAGCAGAAAGCCGGTATTCCGGTATCGAGACAGTAGCCGTCGTGGGAGGCCAAAATCTCGCCACTGGAGCGAGAAGCTCAAGCGTTTCCACTTTGGTTGTTCAGTTGAAACATTGGGATGAACGCGAAGGACGCGGGCAGGACGCGTTGAGCCTTATCTCCAAAGCCCAGGCCATTGCCTCCGACAAGTTTATTGAACCCCTTATCCTCGCTTTCAACATACCGACCATCAATGGCTTGGGGATGGGGCTGGGGCTAACTTTTGAATTGGAAAACCGGAGCGGCGATCAGAGTGCCGCGGCTTTGGGACAACCAGCGGCGAAGCTCTGGACGGCATTAGTTAATACTCCTGAACTGTCAACTCCTTACATTGCGTTTAGCATACAGGGAAAATTCTTTAACATTGACGTTGATCGCGAAAAGGCCAAACGACAGGGAGTTAACCTCTCGAATGTTTATGACTCCTTAGGTACGCTCCTTGGCGGCGCCTACATCAATGATTTTCAGGAATACGGCCGCACATACAAGGTAAAGATGCAGGCTCGGGACGAATACCGCCTAACGCCGGAGCACCTGCGTTTCTTCCGCGTCCGCGCGGGCGACGGAAATCTTGCTCCGGTTTCAAGTTTTGTGACTGCAAGAGACATAAACGGGCCAGAATACCCGACCCGGTATAATCTTTATCCTTCAGTGTAATTCATGGCGGCTCCGTCTCGCGGACGCAGTTCTGGCGAGGCGATGGCCGCAATGGAAAAAGCAACGGAGCAGGTTCTCCCTATTGGTTTCGGTTTCGAGTGGACAGGTCAGTCGTATCAAGAGCGCCTGGCCGCTGGGAAGATAGGCACGGTTCTTCTGCTGGCTTTTGCATGCTGTTTTCTTGTGCTGGCGGCCTTGTACGAGAGTTTCACCTCAGCCATTAATCGTCATGCTTTCCGTTGCGATCGCAGTATGCGGGGCAATTTTAGGTCAGCTTCTAAGGGGCCTCAGCATGGATGTCTTCATGCAGGTCGGCCTTGTCATGCTCATCGGACTGGCCGCGAAAAACGCCATCCTGATCGTACAGTTTGCTCAGGAACGGCGGAAAGATGGACTTACTCCAGCGGAAGCGGCCGAGGCCGCTGGGCGGCAGCGCATCCGGCCTATACTCATGACTTCTTTCGCCTTTATTCTCGGCGTTCTGCCTTTGGTAACCGCTAGCGGGGCCGGGGCCAACGCCCGCCATTCTCTCGGGACGGGCGTTTTGAGCGGCATGTTTTTTGCGACTGCCGTTGGAGTTTTCCTTATTCCCGGGATGTATGCCATGGTGCAGGGTCTCCGTGAGAAGTCAGGCGTATCCCGGAAGTGAAATCACGGGTAATTTTTTTTGTAAATTTCTTCGCTCGCGGGCCAGCCTTTCGAGGAGCCGACTGCCGAGCGGGCAGGAGGTGCCCGGCTCTGACGGGAACTCGGGGCTATCGGCTTGGCGTGCCTGGCCTTCTTCGCGAACGGGCTGGTCATGCGTCCATTTCCATAAATTCCGTAAAGGCGCCCCCCGGAGCCATCCCGCTCCCCCCGGGGACGGGGAAGTTCCAGCCCCCTTCCGGATTCGCCAGGCAACTTTTTTAGACAATCCCCAAGGCGTTGCGCGCGGACTTCGGCACTGAAGCGGAAATTCCCTTTGAGAACGCGCCTCCTGGTACCCGCGCCCGCGTTGGAGCCGCTTGCGCGATTTTTTTAGAGGGGCGCCGGTTGCGCCGGACAGCAGACGGGTTTTTTTTGCGGCGGGCGCGATACATCAGGTCATCGCGCCTGGCTTGCCTCCGGCTGACCGGGGACGCCATGGCGCCCGGCGGCAGCCGGAAGCCAGAAGCCGGAAGCCGGAAGCATCCTCTGTTATGCGCGTCGGGGGGGCGTCCGCGGCGCTTTCCGGACGTTGCTTCTGCGGCAGGGCTCGGCCTGGCTGTTGCCCCTCCATATAGGGTTCCGGTTTGACATCCCGCGGACGACATGTCCAAGGCATACTCCCCCGTGGGAAACGCCCTCATCGGCCTTCGGAACTTTTTTTATTCCGGCCGGGGCGGCTTATCCTCGCCTTCATGCCCGAAACTCCCGTATCCTACGTCTTTTGGTTCTT
>JAIRZX010000577.1 GCA_031267005.1 Deltaproteobacteria bacterium | reverse complement strand
GCGGTGATGAAGATGAGGAGCTCGGACTTGCTGTTGTTGACAGCGCGGTCCTTGAACAGCCAGCCCAGGAGGGGTATGGAGTGGACGCCGGGCACCTGGTTGTTGGTCACGATCTGCTGATCGGTGATGATGCCGCCGATGACCACCGTCTCGCCGTTGCGGACCATGAGCTTGGTCCTGGCCTCCTTGTTCTCGATCTCCATCGAGCCGTCCTGGCCCCGGACCGGGGAGTCCTTGGTGAGGGTGATGTCGAGCGTCACTATCTCGCCGTTCTCCTCGATGTGCGGGGTTACCCTCAGCTCCATCGTGGCGTCCTCGAACTGGGTGGACGCCGTGGTGCCCGCGGTCGTCCCGCCGGAGGTGTAGGGTATCTTGGTCCCCTGCTTGATGTAGACCTCCTGGTCGTTCGCGGCCATGATGCGCGGCGCCGAGATGGTCCTGGTCTCGCCCAAGGTCTCGGAAGCGTTGAGTTCGGCGTTCAGCATCATCGTGCCCGCGCGGTTCACGAAGCCGAAGCCCAGCCTCCCCACGCCGCCGGTCACGTCCACGGCGCCGTAGAGCTCGCCGAAGTCGTAGTCGCCGTTGGCGACGAGGGAGCCCGAATGGCTCATGGCGGTGAGCCGGTTGGAGTCCCAATTGCTGCCGTTGCCAGCGACGTGGTCGTACGCGGCGCCCCAGCGCACCCCGAGCTCCTGCATGAGGGAAGTCCCGGCCTCGACGATCCTCGCCTCGATCAGGATCTGCTTGGTCACCCGGTCGTTGCGCTTGAAAATCTCGGTAATGGCCTCCATGGTCACGTAGTCGTCCTCGACGTAGATGTCGTTTCCGATAACCCGGACCGACCCGCGGATGCTCTTGCCCTTCTCCATCTCGGAGGCCAGCGACGCCACCGAGGAATACTTGGGCGTGAACATCTTCTTTGCCAGGGGCACCCGGGTGGCAGGGTCGCTCAAATCCGGCGTAGCCCTGCGTATGGAGTCCATGGAGTCGATGCGGATGACGTTCCCGTTCTCGACCATGCCGAGGTTCTTGGAGGCGAGGACGATGTCCAGGGCCTGGTCCCAGGGCACGTTGCGGAGCTTCAGGGTGACCTTGCCGCTCACGGAATCGGAGACGACGACGTTCTTCCCGGAAACCTCGCCGATGAGCCGCAGGATGTTGTGGATGTCCGCGTTCTGGAAGTCGAGGCTTATCCGCGAGCCGGTATAGGTCTTGTTGACGTTCATGCCGGACAGGGGATCGGTCAGCATGACCCCGGTGCCGGGCTGGCCCTGCGGGGCGGCCTGCGGCCCTCCGGGCGCCTGGGCCGGCGACACGGGCGGGGGCGACGCGGGCGGCGCGAAAGTCTGGGCGGCGAGCGGGCCCGCTGCCAGCATGATAAGTGCGGCCGCGGCGGACAGGGCCGCAAGGCGCCTCGCGTTATCGGAAGGGCTGTTTCTCATGGCGGTTCTCCTTGTGTCGGACGGGATACCCTCGAAAGCCGGGGGGGTACTTGGCGAAAGCCCCAGGCGCTTCTTTCGGCCGGGGGCCCGCCTCGCGGGGCGCGGGCCCGCGGTCTCCTCTTGTCTAATCGGCACGGTCTTGGACTACCTGTAATCTTATTTATGCAGTGCTGCGCGAACTTGGAATATCTACGTATCTAATTAGGGATAATTATTTAAAACCTGACTCCAGTTGCCTGAGTCCGGGTGATTTTCCGCGCAGCGTTGGGCTTTAAGCCAGAACGCAACATCGAGTAACATTGGTATCGTCCGGCCGTTTAGGGGTATCGTCCGACCGTTTACGGGGCGCCCGGATACGCCCTGGAAAATCTGCCGCCGCGGGAAGGCGCCGGACTGAGTCCGGCGGAGCGGGCGGGCGCCGGAACCGTCCGCTGAAGGCGTAGACGCTAAGGACGCCCGCTGCATATACGCGCCGCGCGGTTCGCGGAGCGCAGCATGGAATGGAGGAAAGGCCTAACTGGCAAAATCACTGCGGAAGGGAAAGCTCCACGACGTTTACGCCCCCGCCGGGAACGGATCCAGGTTCCTCGATGACGACGGTGGAGGCGGTTATCTCGCGGACGACGCCGTTCTTGGAGCCGATCTTGGAACCCTTGTGGACCAGGTACCCCACGCCGCCGTGCTCCAGCATGGCTATGTTGTTCGATGGGTCGGACGCGACCACGATGGCGGAAAGGCTCAAGTCCGCCAGCTGCACCCGCTCGATCACGGTGGGGTCGGTCTCGCCCGGCATGGCCTCGCCCCCGGGCTGGGCCGGCTGGGCGCCCGGCCCGGGCAACGCCAGCGGGCGCGTGCGGGCAGCGGGGGGGGCGGGCGGCTGGGGGCCGCCGTCGTTCTGGGCTGGCGCGTAGGACGGAGCGATGGCGAGCAGGGCCGCCGCCGCAAGGGCCTGGACAAAGGCGTGTCTGGATAATGGCTTTTGCATCCCGGTCCCTCTCGGGCTCTTGCCGTAGCGGATGACGTCTTCCCGCCCTTCAACAGGGCGGAATCGGGCCGCGCGGGCTTGGCCGGACGGCGCTCAGGGCTTTCCCGGAGCGGAGGAATAAGGTATATGGCTTGGCGCTATCGCGGGTGGGCCGCGCCGGCGCGCCGCGCGGGCATGTGGCCGCGGCTGGGCTGCTTGGCCGCGGCCGGCGGAGGCGGCCCCCGGAGGGGCCGCGGGGGAACGTCGAAGGTACGACGGAAGGCGGAAGGCGGATGGCGGATGGTTACTCGGCTCAGGACTCGACGGAAGCGCGGCTTTCGCCTCGGAGATCAGGCAGCTTAAGCCTCGAAGGTTACGTGGCTTGAGCCTCGGAAAATACTTTGCTTTAACCTAATAAGGCTTCGTGGCTTCCGCCTCGAAGATTCGGACCGCTTTGGCTGAAGCGCCGACGTTCGCGGCCCTTCCGGCTTAAGGCGGCAATTCTCCCTCCGGCCTTAAGGAAAGGCCGCCAAAAGGCATCAGGCGCGTCTCCCAAAAGGCGAGATACGGGGCTCGCGGCTTTTGGGAAGGAAGGCTCTAACAGTTCGCGAGAAACTGCTCTACAGGATCTTCAGGTTGATCTAGACTCTAATGTGATGCAAAAATATCAATAAGTGGCGTAGCCAATCGTATAACCGTGAACTTTGTATGCGAACAAGTTAAAGCTGTCCCTCGCGGAAACCTCCCAGTCCGCATCACGGAGAGCTGACAAGGCGCTCCGTGAATTTCCGCTGGGCCGGTCCAGGCCTGCCCCGCGCCGGAAAAAGCCAGCCTTGGGCCGCCGTTACTGGCCGCCGCCAGGCGATATCTCGCCGCCTTCCACTTCTATGGAACTCTCGAGCGTGTTCAGGCTCATCTCGATGAAGCGGGTGGTGCGCTCGCCGCGGTAGTTAATTTCGGGCTCCTCTATTACCACTTTGGTGGAGGTTATCTCCCGGACGACTCCGTTGTTGGGCCCTATCTTCGTGCCCCTGTGGATGAGGTAGCCGATTCCGCCCGAGTCTACCAGGGCGGTGTTGTTGCCGGGGTTGGGGGCCTCGACGATGGCCGTCAAGGTGAACTGGTTTAACGCCAGGCGCTGGATCATGGGAAGGCGCCTGGTGTCGACCGCCGGCTGGTCAGCCTCGGGCGGCCTCGCCACGGTCTCGATGGGCATGAAGGGGTCTGGCAGGGTCGCGACGTTTACTATGTAAGAGGCCATGACCTCGCCGTGGAACTTGTCGAGTTCGTTATAGACAGGGAGCGCGTCCGGATCGTCTGGCCTGCGCGGCGTGTAAAGCTCGGGGATCTGGATGTCGCTGGAGAGATCCACCGCGCCTGGGCTCTCTGGCCCGGCTGGCTGCGGGGGGGGCGCCAGCTGGACCTGCGGGGCCTCTGGGGCAGCCCCGTCCGGCGGGAACTGCGGCGGTGCGGGTGGCGCCGGGGGCTGGGGGTACTGGACCTGCCCCGGAGCCGGCGCGGGCGGCTGGGGGTACTGGGCCTGCCCCGGAGCCGGCGCGGGAGGCTGGGGGTACTGGGCCCCGCCCGGAGCCGGCGCGGGAGGCTGGGGGTACTGGGCCTCGCCCGGAGCCGGCGCGGGAGGCTGGGGGTACTGAACCTGCCCCGGGACGGGCGCGGGGGGCTGGGGGTACTGAACCTGACCCGGAGCGGGCGCGGGGGGCTGTTGCGCCTGGCCCTGCGCGGGGGCTGAGGGCTGCTGGTACTGGATCTGGCCCGGGGAGGGCGGCCCTTCGGTCTGGGCCGGAAGAGACCCCGCCCACATCAGGGCGAGCGTTGCGGCGGCAGCTCCCAGGGCGCGCGGCCCCGGCATTATGCGGCGTAAGGTTACAGGCATGGCGGTTCACAGTCTGGGCGCTAAGGCCGGCCCCGGCCCTTTCGGCCCGGGGCGCCCCGCCCGGAGGTTCGTCGGCCCCTCAGGCGGCCCAGGTCAACTGGCTTCTCCCTGCACCTGCTTCGATTCCTCCTCGGTGAGAAGGCGGTAGGTGCTCCCCTCGCAACGCACCGAAAGCGACATCGCCATGTTGGCCCCCATGACCGGGGTGTCCATCGTGACTGACTTTATATTGATGATGCGCTCCATCTTGCTCAGGGTGAACAGGAACTTCAGGATGTTCAGGAAAGGCCCCTCGAGGTTGATCGAGAAGTCTATCTCCGCGTAGTGCGGCTTGAGGTTCGGGCGCTTGGGCGCGAACAGCGTCACGCGGGCCCCCGACTGGCCGCCCAGATCGGAAATTATCTGCATGAGCCTGGGGATCTCGTTTTCGGTCGTGAGGTAGCTGGACAAGTACTGGAACGTGTCGTTGACCGGCTTCACGAACTTGGCGATGGGCTTGTGCTTGTTGATAGTGGCCTGCTCGGCCGCGACTGCCTGGGTCAGCTGGCCCACCTCGTCGGTCAGGGCCGTCACCTGGTCGGTGTACGGCTGGTAGTACAAGAGGTAGAAGCCGGCCAGGAGCGCGGCCACGCCGCCGAAGAGGATCCCCTTCCTGGCGCCTGGCTTGAGCTTGGCTATCTTCGCGAAGAAATTGTCGTCCTTCTGGGTCGACTTTGGCTGGGCTTTGGCCATTTTAACCCCCGGGTGGAGCTTTTAGGTGGTTCCGGCCCGTGGCGCTCTGGCGCGCCGAGGGCGGGAGGCGTCCGGCGGCCCGGGCGCTACAGCGAAGGGGCCTGCGTTTCGCGGCTGCTGACAAGTGTCTCGCCGAGGCTGGGCGCCGCGGAGGCCACAAGCGTGGTTATCTCGTCGCGTCCCGGCAGATCGACGTCCGGCAGGCCGTTCTCCATGAGGGACGCGGCCGGGAACACCGTGCCCCCCTTGATCTCGAAGGTGACCAGAGACACGTTGTTGATGGTCGTGTCCCTCGCCGCCCTGATAAGGTCGATGTCGGTCAGGATGGGCGATCTCTCGAGGTTGTCCAGAAACGACGCCACCACCTCGTGGTCGGTGGCCATTCCCCGGATGGTCACCACCCCCTTGTCGTGGGCGAAGGAGGTGAGCCATGAGGCCTGGTTCAGCACCTCGCCCGCGATGGAGTTGAACAGCCTGGTCTGGTCCCGCCTCCGCTCCTCCAGCTCGGCTATCGCGCCGGCCTGGATGAGCTGGGTGGTGAACTCCGTGGTCTGCTTCAAGGCCTCCTCGGAATCCTTCTTCAAGGCCTCGAGCGCGACGTTCTGGGAGTCGCGCTGGGTCGTCAGGTCGTTGACCTTGGAGTCCATCATGGTGGTCTTGAAAAGGAACAGGGCGATGCCTAAGGCCACCATGACGAAGGCGAATATGGTGACCGAAAGCTGGCCGCTCGCGGACTGGCGGAACGCCTCGATGGGGAGGAGATTGATCTTGATCATCATATCGTTTCAACCTTCCTGATGGCCAGCCCGAAGCTCACCGCCATCTGGGGCCCGATGTATTCGATGTAGGCCGGGTCGAACTTCTTGACGTTGTACTTCACGTCCTTGAAGGGGTTGAAGATCTCGGTCGGCACGCCGAAGTGGCTCTGGAACTGGGCGGACAGGCCGTTCAAGAGCGCCGACCCTCCCGCCAGGAGTATCCTGGCCGGCCGGTACTCGGGGATCTCCGCCCGAACGGATTCAAGCGCCCTGTCGAGGGCCGCCATCCAGTTGCTCACGATCCGCTCCACCACCTCGGACGCCTCGGCGGGGTTGGGGGCCGCGACGGCCCCCAGCTTCACGGCCTCGGCCTCGTCCGAGCCGATCTCGAAGGCGTCCTCCAAATCCTCGGTGATGCGCTGGCCGCCTATGTTCTCCTCCTTGATGGTGTGGGGGGAGCCCTCGTAGAGGAGCGTGGTGTGCATCAGGGAGGCCCCGATGTCGACCAGGACCGCGTTGTCGCGGGAGTCCGGGTTCTGGAAGTCGAAGGCGTTGTAGAAGGCCAGCGCGTCGACGTCGATGACGGCCGGCTTCAGCACCTTGGTGACGGCGATCGCCTGTATGTAATTGTAGACGACCTCCTTGCGGGCGGCCACCAGGAGGACCGACATCTGGCCGTTGCGGTCGTCGGTGCTCAGGATGTGGCCGTCTATGATGACCTCGTTTATGGGGTAGGGGATGTACTGCTCGGCCTCCAGCGCCAGGGACTTGCGGAGCTCCTTCTGGGAAGTGATGGGCATCGTGATCTTCTTGATGATCATCGTGTCGCCGGAGAGGGAGAGCGCCGCGAACTTGCCCGAGGTGAGCTTGCAGTGCCGGAGGAGCGACTTCATGGCGGCGCTCATGGCCGTCCTCGCGGGCACGGGCTGCTCCTCCCACTGGGACATCACGCCTGGAGGCATCTGGGACATGCCCAGGCCGACGAGGCTGACCTGGCGGGCGGGCCCCTTTCCTTTTATGTTCAGAAGGACCGCCTTGGCGGCGAAGGTCCCGATGTCGTAGCCTATGACCGACATGGCGATGCCTTTCCTTTCCTTCGGAGGGCGCCGGGATGGCCGGGGCCCGCAGGGGCGTCCGATCATGGCGTTTAAGCGCGCCGAGGGCCCCTAGCGGGGGCTCGCTGGCTTGGAACGGAGGCTTGCCCGGCCGCGGGAACGCCGGCCCGGCGAGGACGGAGGGGGCCGGGCGGCGGGGGAGCGCCCGGCGGGATCAGACAGGGGCCAGGGCCGGAACGGCCCTGGCGGGGGGAGAGTAGGAGGGGGCGGGGAGCGCGCCTTCCTTTCGCCTGAGGCGCCTGGAAGGCAACCGGGCATAAACGAGTCGAAGGCAGATCCCCGCTGTTTAATAGCACAATTCTCTAATAAAGTGAAGCTCCGGGCCAGTTCCCGGCTGGACACGCGGCCGTCGGCGCTGGCTTCGGGAACGCCCCGCGGCCTCGCGGAGCGCTTCAGGCCCCGCCCCGCGAGGGAGCGCCCGGTCCCGTAAACGCAATGCCCGGACCGCCCGCAGCTGGCGGGTCCCGCCCGAAACGCCGCCTTCGGGCGGAGCGGGCCCGAAGGAATCGGCTCGGGCCCGGAGGTGCCGGCCCGGAGCCGGATGCGGTATAGACACCGGCGCGGCACCACCCCGAATGGGCCCCACCTGGACGGCCCAGGGCAACCCTTAAGCGACCGGGACAGGCACGGTCGGCCGCGGACAGCCTCCGCCTTCGGAAACAGGCGCATGCCGCCGGAGGCCTGCGCTACTCCCCCGGCGTATCGCGGCCGAAGCCGGGAGGCGGGGCGGGGGACGGGAACTGGAGCCCGCGCTCCCCGGAGGCCGGACCGGCCGACGGCGTGCGGGCCGCCGTACGGACGAAGAGCCTCAGGAGGCTTAGGCGCTGACGCTCCCGCCGACGCAGGAAATGCCGCGCTTCGCCGTGCCGCTCTTTCCCTATCGCCGGTGACTGCGGCCGAGCGCTTTTGGCGCGAAGGCCGCGCCGGCGCAAGGGTGCGCAGTCGCGCGAGCGGGCTCGGGCGCTCCGCCCGGGTCTGGGAGCCGCGCAGGCCAGCGCGGCCCTGGCGCCCGGCCCCGGTAGCCCGCAAGGGACAAGCCCGCCTCCGGCATGAGGCGGCGCCCTCGAAGCCCACGGGGCGCGTCAGGCGCCCGTTAACTCGCCTTCCCCGGCGCCCCCGGCATGGGGCCCCGGTTCCGGCAGAAATCGGCCTGTTAACTCCCGGCCCGGTTCGGGCCATCCTCCCCGTTCAGTCCCTGCCCCCCCCCCGCCTCCGGCATGAGACCGGGGGGCGCGCCTGGCTTGAAGGAAAGTGCGGCCCCGGCCCGCCGCCCTCCTCCCTCCGGCATGAGGGGGAAAGGCCGCGGCCCGCGCGCCCCTACAGATCGGCGAATATCTTGTCCTTGTCCTCCAGCGAGTAGCCCAGGGCCAGGATGATCTTCCTCTTGGTCTCCATGCGGCACTTCTCGCCGTTCTCAATTCTGTCGATCGTCATAGGGGACACGCCGGCCTTGCGCGCCAGCTCCGCCTTGCTCAGGAGTAGCTGCTCCCTCAGCAGCTTCAGGGAATTCTCAGCCAAAACGACACCTCTTTTCTAATCGGAATGGTTTCAAGACGTCAAGTCTTTTCTCCATTAATGCTGTTAAGGACCAAATTAGCGGCTTTCGTGTAGCCTTGTCAAGCATTTTCCCTAAATGATAATCACTGTTATTCATCTATACCCCGTTCTTGGGGAACTTGGGGTAATAGCCCTATATCTGGAACGGAAAAATGCCGTAAATTCCCTTCGGCTCTCGCGCCCGGGAAAGGAGCCGCTTGATCTGTTTCCGGCCCCGCCAAGCCCGACGGGGCTGCCTAACGGAAATTTCTGTGAGATTCCAGCTGCATACAGCGTTTGCGTAGAAAAATTCCAGAGTCGGACGAGGAGAGCCTAGCGCTGTATGCTGCGCTCGGCTTTACGGAAAACCACGTGAGGATCCGCGCAAGCCTTGCCCCGCACGGATTTCGATGGCGGGTAACTTCGGCTGCTTCAGGTTTTCCTGAAGCGGAAGCTGAGTAATTTTTCGAGCGAAACTTCATGGCGATCTGACGCGCGACCGGGCGTGGAAAGACGAGCGGCAACGGCGGCCGCTGGATCGATCCCGCGCCCGGGCTTGCGCGGCAAGCGCAGGCGTTCGGTTGCGCCGGCTTGCTCCGTCACTTGGGCCACAGCTTGCCCAAGGCGCCGACCAGATCCGTGTCGCCGTCGATCTTCACCTTTCCGGTCAGGAAGGCCATCGCGGCCTTGAGCTTCCCGGTGGCGATGGCTATCAGGGTGTCGGACGCTACGGTCACGGTCGCGTCCGGTCCCTCGCCGGCGTAGACGGCGAGGGCGCCCTTGCCTCCTTCGAAGGACGCCAGCCACTGGCGCGGGTCGGGCCCCTCTATGTTGAGGAGAATCTTCGCGTCGGGGGCAGGCTCTGCGGGGGTGAAGTCGCGGGCTTTCTCGTTAACCTTCTCAAACAGTTCGTCTAATGTCATATCGGCATCTTTCCGTCAGGAATTAATTGTTAATGTTGCTAATTCAGATCAAATGATAATCAGTGAGGCGGGACTCCCGCGCCCGCCGCCACCGGGGCCGGGGCCGGGGCCGGGGCCGGGGCCGTCCCCGGGCGGAAAAGGCTCCGGACAAAAATCCCGAATGCGGGCGAAAGCAGCCGGAGGGCGAAAGCAACGGCATCCAGCGGACGCCATCGGCTCCAGGCTTTCTGCGCTCCTGGCGCCGGAAAGGACAAGCCCTGGAAATATCCGGGACCGCTCCCGCCAAGCGCTTGGGGTTCGCGAAACTGCGCGGCTTTACGCGGAGCGGGAGCGCGGACGCTGACCCTTTGAGGTTACGGCATCGGGCACACCAAACCACGCCGGAGCGCTATATTTGGCAATGCCCCGACCCGGGAACACACGTGGCTGCGCGGCGACGCGTAAAGCGCTTGCGGAGTCCTGCCCTTTCACTGATCCTGAAAATTCTCAGAAAAGACGGCACCCGCAAATTTTTCCGTCTTTCTCCTTCAGCAATCTCCTGCAAGAGACTCATTACCTGCCCTTTTCATGAGCAACGCATAAATTGCGACATCCCCCTTCCGCCTCGCGGCTTGTCATTCGGCGGCTTGTCCTTCGAAAGGCAACGCCGCCATCCAATCTTGCGCCGCCCGCCTCGACCCGCGCCGTTTCTGACGGCGCCAGGCCCGAACCGGAGGAACCCGCCCGGCGGCGCGCCGTTTCTTTCAGTCCAGCAATAAAAACTTGCGCCAACAGACTCATAAACAACGCTTTTCGTGGATATTCCTTCTGGCTCGCGTGGCTTCGGAACGCCGCAGGCCTGCGGGAACGCGGGCAGGCTGACGCAATTCCTGACTGTTCCCCCTAATTCGTGACGTCTTACGGCAATTTTCCAGACAGATGGCTTCCTCTTCCTGGAGGGTCGACCGACCATATCAGCCGAATGTTGGGGAATTGGCGGTAAATTTTGGACTTTAGCTCCCCCTGGGCTTTATTTTCGATCATTCAGTCATAAACTCCGTCTTTTATGTGTTACTTGGTTAAGGATATCATAAATCCTTCCCGTTTCCTATAATTTATTTGCTTTGAGGAGCCAGCGCCTCCGGCTTTGCGCTTCCTCACCCTCTTGATTAAGCCCGGGGCCGTCTTCAGCTGTCCTTGCCAGCGTGTCCGAAGCGGGTCCGGTGTCCTTGCCAGCGGGACCGGTACGGGTCCGGAGCGGGGCGGTGTTTGGCGGAGCTAGGCTGGGACCCGCGCCGGGAACCCCCGCGCGGCGAACTGCGGCGCATTATGGCGGGCTTTCCCGATGCCCTGCCCCTACATGCGCCGCTTGAGCTCCAGTCCCATTCCTGCAGCGGCTCTCCCCGCAAGGCATCGCCTTTGGCCCCTATCAACCGGCAGCGGGTCTGCTTGCTTCGCCTTGCATGAAGGATCGTCAACCAGCAGCTCCCCGCGCGGAAACCAGCAGCAGCCCGCACGGAAAGCCCCCCGGCCGAAGACGCCGCGACCGGCAATGGCCTCCCCGCCGCCCTTTGCCTGACGGCTCCTCGGCCGGCAGCCGCCACCGCGACAAGAACCCGCGCGACGGCCCCCCAACCCGCTGCCGCACTCGCGGCAAAGCGCCTCCCGCACCATCCCCGCTCTGCGGCCGCACTACCGGCGCTCTCCGCCGGCCCTCCCCCCTCCCCCCTCCCCCCTTCCCCCAACGCCCCTGAACCAGTTGCAACGCTTGCGGGCGGCGAGCTTCATGCATCAGGCCGCCCGACCTGCCACAACAAGCCTGGCTCGCGGTTCGAGCCCGCTGAAACGCGGCAGGCGGGCTTAAAGTCTTCCGCTTGGCA
>JAIRZX010000516.1 GCA_031267005.1 Deltaproteobacteria bacterium | reverse complement strand
GTTCAGGATATCGTTAACCGGGAAGGGTTGGGAATACTCCGGGGCGGCGGGCAGGAAAGGCTGGATTGATTTTTTGGAAGTCATAAACCTGGAAAACTTGAAGCCGGGGGGCATTTAGCCCCCCATCTCTGAAGCGGCCAAGTCCCCTTGCGGGGACGAGGTGGATGAAACTCGGCCCTTTCGGAGTTCCTCGCCTTTGTGCGCCCTCCTCGGTGGCGCATCAATACGGACGCGGTTCCTGAGCTTGATTATACGGATTTGATTCTCTTTTGCAAGCCATAATCTCCAATTTTTCCGGAAAAGTTTCCGAACTTTCTTCCAGTTATTTTGAGGGAGCCGCTTCCTTGCGGCATTGAATGCAACGCCAAGGCTTCGCCCGCAACGGGAACTGGTTTGGGCCGAGAGGGCGCCGCGGCGCCCGAAGGGGTCTTCCGGGGCGCGGGGCGTTAGGTTGGCCGGCCTCGTCCCGGCTGTTTCAAAATCTCCGCGGCGCCTAAAGCGGTGACGAATATTTCTCGGACGATCTAAAGTTCGTTTTTTTCCGCGCGGCTGCCTGCGGCCCCGCCAGGCTGATTCGCCGGACGCTGAGGCCGGAAGCGGCCGCCTTCCGATGCCTCCCCCTCCCGATGCCTCCCCCTCCCGATGCCTCCCAAGAATTCGATTGCGGCAGGGCGCGGGCTTGCCCTCCGTTGGAGGCCAGTGCTCCCCGCTCGAGAAGCGCGCGGGCAAGTAAGGCCAGAGCTTGATCATACAAGCGCTTGTTCAGGGAGATCTCGGCGGCTTGATGGCCGACGGGCTCAGAAAGGCGTTTTGCCCCTGGGGAGAGACCGCCCAAGCGAATCCCTGCCCGCGAGACGGCATAAAGGCCCAGCTGCAAGCTGCCGATTGCCTGTCGCCAGCGAGAGGCACTGGCAGGCCGTACCATGAACCCCCTGTCATTATCCCTGTCATTATCCCTTTGCTGGACAGATCGCTCGTACGTACTAACGCATCTGTCTTTCGGCGTCCCCCCTTCAGCCCTTAACCCTTCCGTAACGGTTCGAGATTTCCTCGGCAGGGCCTCAGGTTCCGGAGGCGGCCCATTTGCGGGCTGCCCTTTTAAGTTTGCCGCGCCTTTTCCTAATTTCGTTCAGTTGCCCGATCCTAATTTTAGAAATCATTTCCCGATGTTCGAAATTATGGCTTTAGCATGTTTTATATATTTCTCTCTCTTTTTCCAAACGGCGCTCCGGCCATGTTAATTTAAGCGAGGCCAGGGTTCGGGAAGTGAGGGAGCTCCGGCTTGAGCGTTAGAGTCAGGGGGACTTTCGATGCCGCGCGGCCGCCGGGCAGCTTCAACTGCGGGGCAAGTCATTTCGGCTTCGTAATTGTCTCCCGTTCCGGAGTGGAGGCGATCGCAAGATGAGGATAATCAGCGAATACGCGTTCCTTTCAAAGCATAAGGCGCGTTTGACGGACTGACGGCTGTGATCGGAAGCGAATATTTCAGCATCGTTTCAGTCTGCTGGATTTACTCCCCATGGATCGGCTAATTCCCTCCGGTGACTTCAGGGTAACGTTTGCAGTCTGTCGATACATTCGCCGTTCGGCAAATATGCCTTCAGGCGACTGAAAGATACTTGCTCAGTTTCTGGGAGTGTCTTGTCTTTAGCATGAAGATGTCCGAGGAGAGTTCCCGCATTTATTGCGCGATCCCCACCTCTGTTCCTCTGTCTTGCCGCTGGAGTGCTTCTCGACTCTCCCGTTTCCCTTGGAGCATAATCATCCGGAGCATAATCATCCGGAGCATAATCATCCGGAGCATAATCATCCGGAGCATAATCATCCGGAGCATAATCATCCGGAGCATAATCATCCGGAGCATAATCATCCGATTGTATTGTTGCGGCTACAGTCGGCCTCAAGAAACTAGTTCTCAGGCGGGACGCCAGATCCTGCAACGGATTCACATCTATTTGCTTTGATGCTCTTGGCGAGAGGAAAGACTTCAGAATACGGTGTCAAGAGGCGAGGAAACTGGGGGTATTCCATGAAATTTTTTTCGGCTTTTCCCGCTCCGTTTTCCTCGACATTTTTTTCAGATGCTTTTTACGAGGCATTTTCCAGTTGTTTTGCCAGCGGCATTTTTTTTCTCTGTTTTGTCCAGCGATTAACCAGTGGTGTATTGGATAATCGCGTGATTCCCTTGGTCGGGCGTTAATTCCAGCATAATATTTTATTGGGGTTTCCTGTATCATATATTTTCGATACCGCCGGATTTCCCAATTATTCCTCGTCCTGGTTGGGTTCCCTTCGTCTGCCATTGCCGTTACCTCTATTAAGGTTTTGTCCAGGAACGTTCTGCGGGCAGGACAAACAGGCTGGAACAAACAACCAGATTTTTCAATTTGCGTAAAAAATCCTGAACGTTGCATGCCGTGAAATGCGGCGCTCGTTGGGAGCGTCATCGACTATGCAAATGCAGAATGCCAACTCCAATAGCCAGTCTACCTGGCGGCTCGAGTTGCTCTGCTAACGCGGGACTTATTCAGCGGGAGCGCCAAAGAAGGATGTCAGAGATTTAATCCTGGAATACCGTTTGACAGATATCCGAAAGATTTCCCAAATATATACGAAAGATATCCGAAGGGGTTAGGGAAATGACTGTCGTCGCCGCCCTGCGAAACCCATGTGCCGAAGGTGTTCATACGGGAAATGGACGATCTTAATCAGGACGTCCGGAATGCCGACGGAAGCTGCGCTGGCCAGGAGACTGCAGTCTTGGCAATGAGAATAGCGTTTAGCCAGGAGCTTGCTCCGGGTGGTCGGCATTGGCAGTCCCTGGCCTCGGTCAGGGCCGGGCCGGGAACGGACGTTGAATACGGAAAGGAATGCCGTTAAAATGTCTGGCAAAATATCGGCAATACCCCGCTACCGCTGACCGCACCAGCTCTTAGACGCTCGCGGGCACTGAATAATCCACCGGAGGAAAACATGAAATTCACCGACCTGCTTCCCAAGGCTCTTGCTTTCGCGGTCGCCCTCGCGCTGGCCATCCTCGTCGCGGCAGCGGCCCCGGCCCCGGCCCCTGCTCAAGGGACCGGAGCCCCAGCCGCAGCTCCCGCCTTCGGCAAGTCCATAGTTATCGTTTTCTCCCTGACCGGCAAAACGCGCAGCATTGCAGAGGTTATCGCAGCCAAGACCGGTTCGGATCTCTACGTCATTGAGACCGCCAGCCCCTACCCGTCCGCCGAGGGGGAGATAATCGCCCTCGAAGAAGCCCGCCGCGCGGCTGGCTCAGCCCCTGAGCTAAAAGGGACTCCTCCGGACCTTGGGCCGTACTCCTTCGTGTTCCTGGGGTCTCCCGTCTGGTTCGGAGGGGTTCCTGACCACGTTTCGCTGTTCTTGAAGGAGTTTGACTTCGGCGGCCGGGGGGTGGCCCTGTTCGCCACAGCTGGCTCCCGCCCCGGCGACATCATCAAAAATTTAGGCGAAGCCGTAAATGGCGGAAAAGTCCTTTCCCCCGGGCTCGTGAACCGACGCGATGACGATTGGGACAAGGAGGCGTTGGAGCGTATTGTCGAAGAGTACCTCGCCATGCTGAAGTTGGACGAATACTTTGCCGCGCTTGACGGCAACCCCGTCACCGCCGAGGGTCAGCAACGCAATTAGCGTCGCCTGCAGTCCGAGGCTACCTGCCAACTTGTCCCGTTGTGGATTGGCCTAATCCCGAAGCATAGCGCGCTTCATCTTTTCAGCCCTTGCGGTTGAAAGTATTCGCCTAGCTTTGCGATAGACGTATCCGTTCACGAGGAGGCGGGCCGCTCCCCCCCGGGCACGCCGTCAAGCCGCCTTCGGCTCTCGAACTTTCTCCGCCCCTGCATCCCGGGACCCCCCATTCGGGTCCCGGACCGCCTTCTCCCGGCATCCCGGCGGCTTGCTCCACCCCGCCCTGCCTTCCGCCCTAAATTCTCGGACTGTCTCCACCTGGTGCCTGGCCTCTCAGCCCATGAACGGAAACGCCAGCTACACCGACACCAAAACGGCACGCATCAAAGCCAGCTTGATGACCCTCTGAAACTGCAGTCCCCGCCCTTCACCAGGCATCCCCCCCTTAATATCAAGGCGTGTTAACCATCTGGCGGTCAGATTGCTCCGCCCGTGAACGGATACCGATAGGCTATATTTCCTCTCGCGTCCGCGCTTAATGGCCGTTCCCGGTAATTATTCCAGTTTTTTTAATAATCGCAACCGTCTCGGCTAATCATCCAGTCCTCACTAGTAATCTTTAATTAACAGGAATTTTCTATTTTTATCTTTCACCTTGCATCAATTAAATTATTTTAAAACTAAATATTTTCCTTGTTCCCGATATTTCACCGTAAATTTTCTCTTCCAGCCAAGCAAT
>JAIRZX010000487.1 GCA_031267005.1 Deltaproteobacteria bacterium | reverse complement strand
GCAAAGCCAGGAGCCCCAGGCCTCGGCTCCCCAGGCCATGCAGGTCCAGCCTCCGGCCACCCAGCCCGCGCGGCCTCAGGCCGCAGTCCCGCAAAGCCAGGAGCCTCAGGCCAGGCTTGCTCGGGCTACGGCCCCTCCTCAGTCTCCTCAACCTCAGGCCGCAGTTCCGCAAGGCCAGCAGCCCCATGCCGAGGCTCCTCAGGCCGGGCAAGCTCAGGCTTTGGTTCCCCAGCACCTGCAACATCAGTCAGCAGTGACTCAATGCCAGGAGTATCAGGCGGATGCTTCTCAAGATCAGCACCATCAGGTAGCTGTGCCGGAGGGACAGGAGGCTCAGTCCGCAGGTCCTCAGGTTAAGGGGCCCAAGCTCGAGGGATCGCAGGAGCTGAACCCGCTGGCCGAGGCTCATCAAGGCCAGCAACCGTTTGGAGGAGTGCTCCAAGGCCAGGAAGCTCAGGCTGAGGCCCAGCATGCTAAGGAGGCGCAGCGGAGCAAGGAGGCTCAGGCCGAGGCGCAGAGCGGCCTGGAGACCCAGGCCGAGGAGTAAAGTGGCGAGGGAGAGGTCCAGGCCGACTCGCAGAGCGGCCTGGTGGCCCAGGCCGAGCATCTCGCTAGCCCGCGCATGACCAGCGGGCGGCCCTCGGGCGCGTCCTTCCGCTTTTCCGGAGCGCTGCCAGCGAGCACCTTCGCCAAGCCAAGGGCAGATCGAGCAGTTCGTTCCTGGGCACCTGGCAGTGGGACTATCCGGGGGGCCAGAAATAGCCGTGAACTTATGACATTATCAAGCCGCTCGCCACATGAGGAGGGACTTCGCGGCGACCGGCGCCAAGGCGGGCGGTCTGGTGGGGGCAGCGGAGCTACCCTGGCTTCCCTGCGTGCTGGGAGTACCGCGGCATGCCGAAGGCCTGGCGCGTTCCGATCCAAAGACGCTCGCGCTCTGCCGTAGGCTGACTGGGTCGCCCAGGCGGCCCTGCCGGCATCAGGTGAGCCCATGCGGCGGGGAAGGCCGCCGCTTCCGGGAAACCTGGCTTGTCCGCGTCCGGGGCGGCATTGGATCAGCCGATGGAGCCGAAGGTTCCGAAGGTTCCGAAGGCGTTGAAGGCATCGAACTCCAGATGCTTCAAATGAACCGAAGGCTTCGAAGGCTGCCGTTGCTATGCGGCTCGTCGCCGCCGAGTCAGATCGATGCGGAGTTGTCTACGAAAAAGAGAAATTGATGATACTTTAGTTTATGTAAAATTAATTTGTCCGCATAAAAATAATTCCATCGTCAGAGGAAAATGCGCACGCTTGATTCGTTCGAAAGTTGACGAAGGTTCGTTTGAAGTTCATCTCAATTCTCGTTTATTGCCGAGGGATAGGTTTAGGAGGCGGCAGGTGATTTTCGATGGAGGTTCTCCCGTTCTGTTATTGGCATTCTAGTGAAAAATTGCGAATGAAGTTAATTATTAGAAAAAGTCCGGCAAATTAGATTATTAAAAATAGCCAATAATGTATCCGTTCACGGGCTCAAGAAGGTGGGGCGGACCTGTGGCAGGCTGGAGTCGATCTTTGGTCAGGCGATAGCGGGGTTCGAGAGTAAAGGTAAGAGCGGACCGGGGGCAGAGCGAGGCTTTCTTGCGGCAGACTGGTTGTGGTTCTTGAGCAGGGGGAGGCGGTCATGGGTAAGGCAGTAGGCGGCCATGGGTTATAAGGGAAGTAGACCGAGAGCAGAGGGGTATGCGGTCTTCTTCCCCGTGAACGGATACGATTAAACGCTGAATTTCTAAGAAGCGGCAGAGTGCTTATCAGGGCGATCGGTGGGTGGACTGGCTCGGAGGGCGTCATCGCCGGTTTCGGTATTATGGATTTCACTGGAGGGGACATTGTCGCGAAACATTTGTCAAGCGATACAGGTTCCGTTTCGATAAGGCTCGGAGCCTATGGCGGCTTCACGTCTGGCAAAGGGACTGGCGGGGACGGCAAAATTTTGGCGGACGGGATAACGGCCGAAAGCGGTGGGGGAAATGTCTGGTTCGAGGCGATAGGCAGCGTGATGGGTTATGACGCCGACGGCCATGGCGCCGGCTCGGGAAGCATCGAAACTTCGGGAGCTATCAAGGCTGAGTCCCTTAACGGGGGAAATGCGAGCGTGACGGCCACGGAAGGCAGCGCGGATTCCTCAGCGGCGATTTTGTCAGGAGGCACCGGTACCATTATTTCCGAGGTCATCACTGTTAAGTCCAATTACACTGGAAAAGCCGAAGTGTCGGCAGTCGGAACAACCCAAAAAGGTTCCATTTCAGGAAGGGCGGAGGTTAACTCCGGCGCGGGGCAATCTCGGTCACGTCGGGCACCGGTTCGCTGATGGACGTTTTGGCGGGGACGGCAGTCGTCGAAGCCAGGGGAGGCGGCTTCACCCCGGGCGCCTTTGCCGCAGAGGTAAGCGCGGGCGGCATAGAGGTAATAAGCAACGGGGCGAACGCCCGTGTGGGAGCGCTGGCGGGGGGGGCTCGGCGCGGGGCCGGGCGGCGAAACCGGGGGAGGCTCCGCCCGAGTCTCCTCTTCAGGCGGCATTACCGTCAAGACCGTAGGTGCCGTATCCGCGATGGGGGGCGTCCGTGTAGGCGGAAGGTTCCGACGACGTCTCCGGAACGGCGGGAGGCTACGCGGAAGTTTCAAGCGGCGGGAATATCGAAGTGAGCGGCTCCGGGTCCTGGGAGGCGAAGGTCGCTGCGGACGGCGGAGGCGCGGAGGGCGGGGAAGCGTCCGTCACGGCGTCGGGTTCGCTTAGCATTATTGCCGTCAACGGAGCCGCTGGCATCGAGGCCAGGGGGGGAGAGTCTTCAGGGGGAGCGGGCGCGGGAGGAGCCGCCGCCGTCACGGGGGACGGAATTTTCGCCCAGGGCGGCACCATGCTCTCAGGCACGACGGCTTCCGTGAAGATTTTTGGCGGCACCTCCCAGGAAGGCGTCGGCGACTCCGTCGTTCTCAATTCTACCGGGTCCCAAGTCTGGAACGACGTCACCGTCGCCGCGCGGCGGGGGGAAGCCAGAGAGGAAATAATGGCCGGTGGAGGCGATACGGGGGGCGACGATTGGGAAGGGGCGCTTCTCCACGCCAAGGATCTTGCGATCAGCGCGAGCGGTGCAGCTGCGGCCTTGGTAAGCTTGGGGGGCGGGGGCGGCGCACTCTCGGGGAAGGGAGGCGAGGTGTCGGTCAAGCTTGAGGGGAACCTCAGCGTTTCCGGGGCGATGGCGACTTAGGCGGGTCGAGACTGGTTGCCGAGCAGGGCTCCGTGCCTGGCGCGGCGGCTGTTCTTTCCGTAAAAACTAACCTGACGGTCGCGGGCGGGGACGCGGGAGCCCCTCGGGCGGCGGCGCGGCCCAGTTCCAAGTCGGCGCGTTGAAGGAGCGGGTGATAGAGCTCTCGAAATCCGGTTCGGGCGCGTTCATGTTCAGCGCGGACGCCCTGGAGGCCGGCGATTTCGACACGCCGATTGCCGCGCGCGGCACCGAAGCCTTTGATGCTAAGTTCGGCGAAATCAACGTGAGCTGCGGCAGGCTCTTGAGCGTTTTCAGCTTGGACGGGGGGGTAGTTTCCGTAGACGCCGTGAAGGTAGAACCCGGCAAGGCCGGCAGGCTTTTAGTGGCCGATACCGCCGGGCTCAGCCTGGGCGGGCTGGACGTCCGCGGCGGCACCATCGAGACGGTGCTCCCGGCGGGCTTCGCGGCGGGCGGGACGGCTATCGTTGCCGAACGGGCTTACGGGGGGGGCCAGGCTCTTGGTGGACTGTTCCGGCAGCTCCGTTTCGCTCGCGGACTCCTTCACGCTGCTGGAGACGACTGCGGCCGACATCGATGCGGGATCGGGATTTGACGGCTGTCTGGGATTAACCGCCGAAATCAGCATGAATTCATCCGTGCTATACGAGGCAAGCCTCGAGTATAACGGTACGAACAAGATATTCCTAGGGGTTGCCAAACCCAGGGCAACCCCCCGCTACAAAGCAGTTGCCGAGTCTGCGCTGGCGGGTGCCGCGTTCCTGGGGCAGGGTTCGGATCTCGTTACCGGCGACGGCGTAACCGGCGCGGTCCTCGCGGGCTGGAGCCGGGGCCCCACGCTTTCACCGCGGCCGCCTACGGGCTTTCCCGCTACGAGACCGGATCGCGCGTGACCGTGAGCGGCTTCTCGGGCATGGCGGGTGTAGCCTTCGGCGGCGACGCGAGTTCTGGACGCGTAACGGCAGGCGCGTTCGCGGAGTACGGAAACGGCAGCTGCGACAGCTTCAACGACTTTGCCGCGTACCAGTCGGTCCGGGGCGGCGGCGACGCCTCCTGCTTCGGAGGCGGCGTCCTCGCCAGGGTGGACATAAGCGGCTCCGAGTCCGGGCACAGCTACCTGGAAATCTCCGCGAGGGCGGGCCGGGGCATGAAGGAATTCGAAACCCCTGATTTCGGTCGCCCCCTCAGTTTCGAGAGGCGGGCGTCGTACTGCGGGTTCCACCTTGGCGTCGGGCGCGTCGTGAACTTTACCGACTCGCTTGAGCTCGACGTCTACGCCAAGTGGATCCGCACCCGGCAGTAGGGCGGGGACTTAAGGGTGGGCGGCGACTTCTTCCGCTTCGGGGACGTTGCTTCGGAGTGGTTCCGCGGGGGTTTCAGGCTCTCGCGCCCCGTGGGGGCTGGGGAAGGGCCTGCATGGGGTTGGCGTGCGATTTCGAGGCCGACGGCAGGGCCCGGGCCTCCGTGAACGGATTCCCTTTGGAGGTCCCCAGCCTGAGTGGAGGCACCGGGACGGGCGAGCTCGGCTTGACCGTGGGATCCGGGGAAGGGCTGTCGTTCGACATGGGCTTCCATGTATGCGCCGGCGCGCGCCGCGGGTTTTCCGGGTCCGTTAGGCTGACTTACTCCTTCTGAGGCTCGCGGGCCGCCTTTTTTTAATCCTGGGTTCCCGGGCACTGGCTCCCCGGGTGGCCGACCCTCCCGGGAGGGGCCGGGCCCCCCCGGATTTTCATGTTATCTGGGCCCTGCCCGTAACCTGGGCCTGGGCCCTGCCCGTAACCGATCCCACGGCCTACCCGTTACCGGGGCCCGGGTCATGCCAGTTGCCGGGCTACGGCCACTCCCCTTTAAGAGGAGGGATCCTCAGCCGGGGGCTCAGCCCGTTCCTTCAAGCCGTCCAGCCCCGTTTTTCCTCCCGGTCGTTCCCCCGTCCCCCCCCTGCTCCTTGCTTTCGCCCTGGCCGTCTTTTAAGATGTGGCTTTCGCGCGGAGGGACGGTGCCGAGCTTAGAAGAGATGAGGGAAGGCGACTTCGCCGAGAAGGCAGTGGAGGTCACGGAGAGCCTGCTCGCTGCCTTCGCCGAGGTCTCTGGAGACCGAAACCCCATGCACATGGACGAGGACTATGCCTCCCGTTCCATTTTCGGGCGCAGGGTGGCCCACGGCATGCTCCCCGCCGCCGTAATAGGGGCGGTGCTGGGCACCTTGCTCCCGGGCCCCGGCACGGTGTACCTGTCCCAGACCCTGATTTTCAAGGCCCCTGTCTACTTGGGGGACACGGTCACGGTCCGTTGCCAGATAGCCGCCTTGGAGCGGGCCACGGGCAAGGTGCTCCTCCGCACCACGGCGCACGGGCCCGGCGGCGGCCTGGTCCTTGACGGGGAGGCCGTGATTCTCTTCAGGCCCGCCTGAGCCGGGCCGCTTTCCCGGGCCGGGCCTCCTCGCCGGGGAGCGCGGGCCGGGCGGCGCCCTGGTCCTTGGACGGGAGGCCGCGATCAACTTCGGGCCAGCCCGCGCGCGTAGCCTTCGCGGGCGAGGCGGGCGGCGCGTGCCCAGGCCTCGGCCGGCCTTTGGCGGCTTGCCAAGCGGTGCTCGGCCGACCCCTGCCGCCCCGGCCCCTTTCCCCCCCGATCCCCTTTCCTCCCCGATCCCCTTTGCCGCAACGGCTTCAAGTCCGTCCCGCCCCGACCCCCCGAAAGGATTCCACTTTGACGTCCCGCCCTTTGATAGGCGTCAGTTGCGCCAACGGTGCCGCCCAGGACTGGGACGACCGCTGGACGCTCCCCCAGGCCAGGGTAAACTCCAACTACGCGGACGCCCTGTACCTGGCCGGGGCCTGCCCGGCGCTTCTCCCCACTCCGGGGCTGGACCCGGCCTTCTTCGCCGAAGGGGCCACGGCCCCGCCCCCGGAAGGCGGCGAGGAGACCAAGCCCTTCCGCCGACCGGCGGGCGGCTGGCCGCCTAAGGGGTACCTGGTGGGCAAGGGGCGCGTCCCGCCCGGCACAACCGGCGGCGGGGTGGACGGGACCGGTCCTTACATGCCCCTTGCCCGCGAGTGCCTCGCGGGCGGCCTAGGCGGGCTCCTGCTTTCCGGAGGGGGGGACGTGGGGGCCGATCCCAGGGACAAGCCCATGCTCCCTAAGGTTATGGCCGACCAGGACAAGGCGCGGGACCGCTGGGAGGCAGCGCTATTTTTCGCGGCCTTGGAGCGCGGCCTTCCGGTGCTGGGGGTCTGCCGGGGCCTGCAGCTGATGAACGTGGCGCTGGGCGGCACCCTCTGGGAGGACATAGACACGATGGTGGAGGGGGCCGTGGGGCACCGCCAGTCTTCTCCCCGCACCCGGCCCGGCCACCTCGTGAAGCTCGTTTCCGGGAGCCTGGTAGCCAGGCTGTCCGGGGAACTCGAAATCGCCGTGAATTCCGGCCATCACCAGGCCGTTCGCCGCCTGGGGGAGGGACTCGAGGCCACCGGCGCCTCGGCAGACGGCCTGGTTGAGGCTGCTGAGCTTCCCGGGTACGCCTTCGTGCTGGGAGTCCAGTGGCATCCCGAAGGCCTGGCCCGTTCCGATCCCAAAGCGCTCGCGCTCTTCCTCGGGCTGGCCGAGGCCGCGAGGGCCGCCTTTGCGGCCGGTGGCGGCGGGCGTTGCCCCGCCGTAGGCGAGGCCGAAGGGGAGTGAGGGGACCGGAAGGCCCGAACGGGGACGGGGGACCGTCAGGCCTTTTCCGGGCGGGGAGGGATAGTTTGCCGGGCGGCGGAGTTCCGGCCGGGCCGGGCTTCATAGGCTACCAGCTGAAGAACATAGGGGACGCGCTCATGTGCCTCCCCGCGCTCGCGATGGTTAAAAAACTCGTGCCCGGG
>JAIRZX010000476.1 GCA_031267005.1 Deltaproteobacteria bacterium | reverse complement strand
CGGCTTATGGATGTACGCGTTCCGGACACGCAGTCCGTGCCGGGGAACTGTCAGTATGGCATTTTATTAAGCACGTTTATTCGCGCGCAAGCCGTACTGCCTTCTCTTATTGCCATTCTAGTTAAATCTTAGACAAATACGCGACAGATAATTATTCAATATTACAGCCGTATCTTGGATATTATTCTATTTACTTTCTAGTTAAATATTAGAAAAAACGTGGCAAAAATCATTATATAGCAAGGATATATCTTGGATTTATTGAAATATTTAATCAGAATGACAATAATGTTTCATGAGAATGGCAATAAGAGCTAATACCGGCAATCATCCCGGACCTGCGGTACCGTCCCCCCGGGCCGAAGCCCAGTTGGCCCCAGCGCACGCGTTTCAGCGAAGAGACGTACGCCGGGGCGGGAATAATCAGGCTCTTCGCGGAAAAACATCCGCTGGGCCAAGGGGGCCCGGCGCAAACTTTTCAGTGAAGAGCCATTCCTTATGCCTGGCACGGCCCCGGCGCTTCTCTCGACCGGCTCGGGGCAGGATTCGGCACGGCGCGGGGGCGGATCCAGCACGGAGCGGGACCGGATTCAGTTCACTCGGATTCCGGGGTTGCGGTTATCCCCTGGACCGCCTGAGCGGAAGGGGCTATCTTCACGACCCAGCCCGTCGCGTTCTGCCAGTCGGGGCGGTTCGGCCTTCCCCTGAAGGCCAGATCTCCGTCCCAGGACGACGTGTAGCCCGCCGCCACCATCCCGCCGTCCGGGTAAACGGCGAGCGAGCTCGCGCCGTCTTCGCCGCTCCCTCCCATGGCGAGCTTCCAGAGCACCTCGCCCGCGTCGCTTACCATCAGCGCCAGCAAATCGCCGTCGGCTTCACCCCCGGCCCCCCGGCCCTTTCCCCCGGTTCCCCGGCGCTTGGCCGTGCCCGCCGCCAGGTAGCCGCCCTTGGAGCGGGCCACCCCGCGCAGATCCGCCGTCGGAACGGCGTCGGGATCGAGCATGAAGGCGGTCGACCCGTCCGGCGCCGTCCTCAGGAGAAGGGCGCCCTGGCAAGACCCGTTCCCGTCCGAGGAATAGCCCGCGCAACCGCCCGCCAAAAGGCCGCCGCCCCTCAAAGGCGCGGCGGCCGAGGCCCGGGGCGAAGGTCCGCCCTCCAGCCGCTTTAGCCCGCCGAAGGAGGGCCCGGGACCCACTTCCGCAGTGAAGAGCGCTCCCCCGCCGTCCTCTTCCGCGCCGTTCGCGACGGCCAGGGCGCCGCCGCCCGAGCGGACGGCCAGCGGCCTGTAGACGGGCCAGGGTGTCGCGAGGCACTCGCCCCCGCCCGGGGCGCCGCCCTCTCCCAGGGAAAGGGCCCAAAGCGAGGCACCGCCGGGCCCCGGCCCGCAGCCCCGGCCTACGCCGGCGGATGAGGACCAGCCCACCAGCAGGTAGCCCCCGGCGGGATCCTCGAGCACGGCGCCGGCCCCGTCCTCGCCTGCCCCCCCGTAGGATTTTATCCACACGGTGCCGCCGCCCGCGTCCATGAGCATGGCCCAGGCGTCGGAGCCGCCCCCGGGCCCCGGCTTCGGCCCGCGCCCGAAGTCGCCGTTCCTGGTGTTGGTGCCGCCGGCCAGGAGGAATCCCCCGTCCGAGGTCTCGGCGGCGTAGTCCACGTAATCGAACCCCCTGCCGCCCAGCGACCGCTTCCAGACTATGCCCCCTCCCGCGTTAAGGCGCAAAACCCATATGTCGGCTTCCCCGCGGTTGCCCCGCGTGTCCCCCCTGGCGGAATAGCTCAGCCCCGCCACAAGGGCTCCCCCGTCCGCGCAGGCGACGACCGAATCGAAGCTGTCCCCCTGGTTGCCGCCGTAGATCCTGGACCACTCGACCGCGGGAGGCTCAGCCGCCAGGGCTGCGGGAGGGCCGAGGGCAACGGCCGCGGCTAAGGCCATAGCCAGGGCGAGGGCAGAGGCAAGGGAGATGGCGGGGGCGGAAGCCGGCCCGGGCGCGGAAGGCGGCGGAACGAAGCGGCTCGGCATCAGCGCGTACGGCATTTCGTAATCCTCCTGGAGCCGCAAGGCCCCTCGGGCCCCGAGGCCTTCGCGGACGCATGGCTGGCAAAATCATCTCCCACTGTCGACGCAACGGCCGGGCATCCCGGAAAGCAACGCGGGTTCCCCCGCGCTCCGCAACCGTCCGCAGCGCGCCGCAGCCGCACTCCGCGCGGCCTGGCGGCCCCGGTCACTCCGGAACGGCCCCGGAAGCCTCGACGCCCTGGCCCTGCTCGTTCCGCGGTGCGAACCTGGCGATGAAGGCGTAGGAGGACATGCGGCCGGGGGGGCGGAGTTCCCGGTACGCGCCTGAGAAGTCGCCGTCGGGAGAGTTGGTCTCCCCCGCCACCGCGACGCCCCCGTCGGCCAGCGCGGCGGCGGTTTCCGCCTTTTGCCATCCGCTCCCGCCCAGGGCGGTCTCCCAAAGGGGAGCCCCCCCGGAATCGGCCATGACGATATAGGCTTTGTGGTCGGCGGACGCGCCGCCTCTTTTTACGCCGCTGGCTTTGGACGCCAACGGCGACGAGCTTTGGCCTGCCGCCACGAAGCCCCCCTTGGAGCGGGCCACCCCGTTGAAGAGGGTTTCGCGTTCGCCCGGCCAGTAACGCTCCCATTGAAGCTCCAGCCCGGAGGAGAGGGCGAACAGCCAGGCTGCGGGGCAGAATTCCCGGGCATTCCCGGCATCCGTCCCCATGCATCCCGCGCCCGCGAGCCCGCCTCCCCTCACGGCCGAGGCGGCGAAGGCCATCCGCGTACCTCCGGCAGGAATCTCCCTGAGCCCCGAGATCCCGGCGTCCGGCCCTAACGAGCCAGCGAAGGCGAACGAGTCCCCACCGCCGCGGTCCATGGCCGTGCCGAGAAGCAACGCGTAGCCCCCGGGGGCTCTTACGAGCTTGACGTTGCGGACCCCGTTGCGAAGGCCGCGGCAGGACGACGACGTCTCCCTGCCGTCCCTGTCCACCTTTACGGCGAAGAGCTGCGGCTGCATATCCGGGGTGTCGGCGCAGCCCTTCCCCGCGCCGACCGACTCGGCGGTCCCTACGAACAGGAAGCCGCCGTCCGGCTCCTCCAGGAACCCGCCCGCAGACTCGTCGAGCTTACCGCCGTAGGTCCTTACCCAAACGGGTTCGCCGACCGGGTCGAGTTTGGCCAGGAAGACGTCCCGCCCCGCGGATTTGCCGGGCCCCGCCTTGAAGTCGCCGTCACCGGATCCGGTCACGCCCATGACGGCGTAGCCCCCGTCCGACGTCTGGAGCGCGGACATCGCCCAGTCGGAATCGGACCCGGCCAACTCCCTCTCGAACTCGATCCCGCCTTCCCCGTCAAATTTAACGATAAGTGCCCGGTCGTTTCCGGCGCGCCTCCCGCCGGGCCCCTTCGCCCACTCGGCCTTGCCGGCGGCTATCAGTCCCCCGTCCGCCGTCGGCTCCAGGGAGTTGAACCCTTCGCCCCTCCCTTCGCCGTAGCCTTTGAGCCACATGATGGCCGGAGGCCGCCCGGGGGCGGGCGGCGCGGGAAGCGGGCGGCGCGCGGGAGGCTCCCCTGCCACGGAAGGCGGTCCCTGGGCCGGCGAGCCGCGCCCGCCCCAAACCGGAAAGGACAAAGCCGCAACGAGCGCGGCGGCGAACAGCGGGGGGGCCAGGCGTGTCACTGGGCTCTCCTTTACGGCGCTGGGCCGCATCACCGGGGCTTCGGCCCGACCGGGCGCGCGGGGCGCCCGTCCGGGCGGAGGGGGGCACCGGACTTCCGGGAGTTCCGGGAGCCCCTAAAGGTTCAAAAGCTTTTCGTTTATGCTACCACGAAACGTTTTCCGGCGCGGCCGGGTCTTGGGCGAGCGCTTAGCCGCGTCCCCGTTTCACGGGCCGGGGCACCGGAAACCGGCTCGGCCGCGCGGGGGGCTTAGGAAGGCCGGGGAGTTCCGGGCGGCCAGCAGGCAGCGGCGGCGGCGGCCCGGGCGACGGGAACGACTCGGAGCGCGGACGTCGGGAACGGCGGGGCCCGCCTGGCGCCGCCCGCCCGGTCATTCCGGAGCGGCGGCCGCCGCCTCGACGCCCTGTCCCTTCATGTTCCACGGGGCGAACCTGGCCACGAAGACGTCGCCCGGGTAATCGTCGGCGGGGCGGCCCTCCCTGTACGCGCCGGCGAAGTCGCCGTCGAACGAGGCGGTCTTCCCGAACACGGCAACCCCCCCGTCGGGCAGGGCGGCGGCGCCGTCCGCGTTATCCCTTCCGCTCCCGGACAGGACGGCCTCCCAAAGGGGAGAGCCCTCGGAATCGGCCATGACGACGTAGGCGTCGCTTACGTCCTTGCCCGACAGGGGATTTTGCACGTAGCCTGCCGCCAGGAAGCCCCCCTTGGAGCGGGCTATCCCCTGGAAGGCGCTGGCGCGTTCATGCGGCCAGAAACGGTCCCACTCCAGATCCAGCCCGGGCGTGAGGCCGAACAGCCAGGCTTCGGAGCAGCGCCCGTCGGCCTCCCCGAGAGGCCTTCCCCTGCATCCCGCGCCCACGAGACCCCCTCCCCTCAGGGCGGCCGCGCCGTAGGCGGTCCGAGGCCCGTCAGCCGGAATCTCCCATATGTCGAAAATCGTGGCGTCCGGCTTCAGCCAGCCCGCGAAGGCGTACGATTCCTCCTCGTCCCCGTCCATGGCAGTGCCGAGGAACAGGGCTTCGCCCCCTGGGGCCCTTACGAGCCTGACGTTTTGGACCCCGTAGCGGAGTTTGACGCAGTGCGACGACGTCTCCCTGCCGTCCCTGTCGACCTTGACGGCGAAAAGCTGCGGCTGGAACTTCGGAGTGTCGAAGCAGCCCTTCCCCGCGCCGGCCGACTCGGCGGTCCCGATGAACAGGTAGCCGCCGTCGGGCTCTTCCAAGACGCCGCCCGCCGTCTCGGCGAGTTTCCCCCCGTAGGTCCTTACCCACAAGGTTTTCCCGGAAGGGTCGAGTTTGGCGAGGAAGACGTCCAGCTCTATGGCTTTCCTGGGCTTCGACTTGAAGTCGCCGTCGCTGGAAGTAGTTTCGCCCATGACGAGGTAGTCCCCGCCCGACGTCTCGATCGCGAGTTCCCCGAAGTCCAAATAGGACCCGCTCAACGCCCTCTTGAACAGGATCCCGCCGTCCCCGTCCAGTTTCAAAATCCAGGCGTGGGAACTCCTGACGCTCCGCTCGACGTCGCCCTTCTTCGACTCGGTCCTGCCTACGGCGAGCAGGCCTCCGTCGGAAGAAGGCAGTAAGTAATTTAACGAATCGAGGGTCTCCCCCCCGTAGGCCTTGAGCCACGCGAGGGCCGGCGGTGGGCCGGCGGCGGGCGGCGGAGCGGGGAGCGTACTCGCCGATGGCACATCCCCGGCGGGCGGGTCCTGGGCGGCGGCGCGGGGCCCCCGCCAAGCAGAAAAGGCCAGCGCCGCAACGAGCGCGGCGAATAAGAATGCGGGCGCGAGGCGTGTCATGGGCTTCTCCTTAGGCTTGCGGGCGGGCGCGGCTCGGCTTGTGCCCGGACGGACGGCGGGCGCTCCCGGCGGCGCGGCGGAAAGGCCGGAAAGAACAGAACGCGCGGGAGGCCATGAAGCGGCGCGGCTAAAGGGCGGTCCGGATGCCGCGCGGGGGACTGGAAGCCGGGAAGAGACGCTGCGGACGGGGGGACGGGATGTCCTTATGCCGCGCGGGGGACGGAGGGGTCCGGATGCCGCGCGGGCACCTTGAAGCGCGGGAGCTCCGGACGGCGAGCGGGAAGCGGGAAGCGGGAGGCGGGAGGCGGGAGGCGGGATGCCAGCTGCGGCTGGGGGCTGGGGGCTGGGCCGTCACGGGGAGCGCTTCGGCAAGCCCTTGCTTACGGCTTCGGCGGGCGCCAGGCGAATTACGAACGCGTCGCCTTCCTCCGCGCCTTCCGGTGCGGCCGAGGGCCCCCTGAAGGCGAAGTCGCCGTCCCTGGAATAGGTGTCGCCGGCCGCGGCAAGCCCCCCGTCCTTCAACTGGGCCAGCCCCGTAACCCGGTCGCCCGAGCCGCCCTTCACGGCGAGCTCCCAGATGATCTCCCCGCCGGGCCCCGCCATCAGGACCGAGGCGTCCCTGGCGCCGCTTCCCGTCTCGCCCGGGCGCCACCTGAAGCCGGCGGCCGCCAGCCCGCCCCCGTACCTCGCAACTGATGAGAGCTCGGCGCACCCGTCCGCTTCCTCCAGCTCGGCCTCCCAGTCCAGGCCGCCCTGGTGGCCTACCCGGAAAAGCCACGGCGGCGGGCACTCGCGGCCGGTCCTGAGCACGGCCCCGCGGTGGCCCACCCCTTCCAAGGCGCCTCCCCTCAAGGCCGAGACCCCCAACACGGTCCTCGCGCCCTGGGCGGGGATCGCCCGAAGGCCGCGTATGTCCCCCCCGGGGCCAACCTTGCCGGAAAAGGGGGCCGATCTGTCCTTCCTGTCGTAGGCGCTGCCGGCGAACGCCACCGGATAGCCCTCGGCCCTGGAGGCGAAGAGGCGGTAGAAAAAGTCCCCTGAACTGCGGCCCGGCCCGCCGCCCAGGCATGACTCGCCCAGGACGCTCCCGTCCTCGGCGATCAACGCCGCCCACGGGAAAAGCGAGCCTTCGCGGATTTCGCAGCCGATGCCCCGCCCGGGGGACACGGCGCTTCCCAAAAGCACGTAGCCGCCCCCGGGCTCGGGGAACACGTATTTGCCGAAGTCCTCGCGCGCCGTCCCGTAGGTCCTCAGCCACTGCGTGTGGCCCCAGCGGTTGAGGCGGACCACCCACGGGTCGGAATCGCGCCCGGAGCGGCCCCCGAAGTCCCCGTCCGAGGAACTCGTGGCCCCCGCCGCCACGTACCCCCCGTCCTCGGTTTCGGCCGCCGAGAAGGCGTAGTCGTTCGCGGAGCCGCCGAGCGATCTCTTGAACTGCACGTTCCCGTCCCTGTCGAGCTTCAGGAGCCACGAGTCCCCCGCGCCGCGGTGGAACTCGACGTCGCCCTTCGAGGAATGGCTGGAGCCGGCCGCTATGATCCCCCCGTCGGACGTGGGGGATACCGAGTAGATCACGTCGTTCCCCTCCCCGCCGTAGGACCTTATCCATTCGGTTTTGGGCGCGTCGTCGGCGAAGGCCTCCCCGGAGGCGAAGGGCAACGTCAGCGGGGCCAGGGCGAGGGCGGCGGCGATGGCGATGGCGCAAAGCGCCGCTGGCCAGGCTCCGGAAGCTGACGCGGCGCGGGGAGCAGTTCCGGCGCGGGGAACGGGCCGGACTAAGCGAGCTGACGCGTCGCGGGGAACGGGCCGGGCAGGCGCCGCGCCGGCCGGAGCCTGGCTCCCGTCCCCGGCCGGAACCCGCCCCGGGCTTGCCGGAGGCGCCCACACCCTTGAAGCGGGGCCGCTCACCGTTCCGGCCTGGCGTCGCCGACGCCCTGGACCGCGGGAGAAGCGGGGGCCAGTTTGAGGATAAAGCCGTCCAGGCGGTCGTCGCCGCCGAAGCGGGCGGGCCCCTCCGGGTGTTCGAAGTCGCCGTCCCTGGAAACGCTGGTCCCGGCCACGGCCAGCGACCCGTCGGCGTGCACGGCCACCGCCGAGGCGTCGTCGTAGTCTTTCCCGATCAGGACTATCTCCCAGATGACGTTCCCGCCGGAGTCGGCCATGACCGCCATGGCGTCCCCGCGGCCGCAGGGGCCCTCCCCGGCTCCGGGCCCGGCCGTGGGCCCCGCCGCGAAGTAGCGGCCCTTGGCCCTCGCCACGGCCGAGAGCCGGCCGGATCTCCCGGTCCGCAGGAATGCCTGCCACCCCAGCCCCAAATCGGCACCGAACCCGAAGAGCCACGGGTCGCGGCAGTCCGGGCCGCCCAAGGAGGGGGCCGGGCGGGACCCCGCCCCCGCGAGGCCCCCCCCGCGTAAGGAAGCGGTCCCCCGGACGTCCCTGGGCCCGTCGGCGGGTATCTCCCGCAATTCACCGAAGACGGCGCCGGGCCCGGCGGTCCCGTCGAATGAGGCGTCGCCGCCCTCACCCCCTATTAAGGACAGGGTTAAGGCGGCGCCCCCCAGCCCGTCAGCCGAGGCGTTGAGGCTCCTTACCGCGCCGCCTGCGGCGCGGCAGGCCCCCCCGGACTGCCTTCCGCCGGCGTCGAGCGCGGCCGCCCAGAGCATCTCGGAGCCGCCCGGCCCTGGGCCGCAACCCTCCCCGGCCGCGGCGGACTTGGTCGTGCCCAGGAGGGGGAAGCCCCCGTCAGGCTTTTCCATTACGCTCGCCAGGCGGTCGTCCTCCTTCCCCCCGTAGGTCTTCAGGAAAACCGTGCGCCCTGAGCGGTCCAGCCTCAGCACGAAGGCGTCGTCCTTTCCTTTGGAACGCATTTTGAAATCCCCGTTGCCGGTTATCGCGGACCCCCCCGCCACGTAGCCGCCGTCGGAGGTCTGCTCGGCCCAGGTGGCGTTTCCGCCTATGGACGCCCCCAAAGACCTTTTGAACTCGACGGCTCCGGCCGCGTCGACCTTGACTATCCAGGCGTTCAGCCAGCCGCGGGTGTGCTCGACGTCCCCCCGCGCGGAATAGCTGTACCCCGACGCCACGAGGCCGCCGTCGGAGGTTGCCGCGATCGAGCGGAAGCTGTCGGCGGCCTCGCCCCCGTATTTTTTGAGCCACTGCTTAGGCGGTGGCGGCTCCGAGGCCGCGTTAAGGGACGCCGCGGCGAGCGAAAGCGCGAGAGCGCCGCAAACGGCGACTGCTATCCGTGATCTCACTGGCATCACCTAAGCGGGCTTAAGGTTTGGGGGGGCCGCCCCTCCGGACCGGGGGAGGCACCCTCCTAATAGAGAAACGGGGCGCTTTCCCGCGGGGGAACCGCGCTCCCTGAGGCTCGGGGGCGACCGAGAGCCGGGAAACGTGCGCCCCGGGAGCGGAAGATCGCCCAGTAAGGGAAACGCGCTTGCCGGAGGCGCGGGGCCGGAGGGAGGGGAGGAGTTCGGAGGGCGGGCCAGCGGGAACGCGCAAGGGGCCTCCTCCGGTCCAGGAGGCGCGGGAGGGACATGGCGGCACGGGAGGCGCGGAAGGGACCGGCTGAGCGGGAGGCCCGGCCGGGACCGGCTGAGCGGGAGGCGCGGGAGGGACATGGCGGCGCGGCTTATCTGCCCGGCGGAGCCGGGGCCGGGAGCCTCATGACGAAGGCGCCTCTCCGTCCCTCGTCGCCGGGAAGCACCTTGCCTTTCCTGGAGGAAAAATCGCCGTCCAGGGACTCGGTGTACCCGGCCACGGCCATCCCTCCGCCGGAGAGCTCGGCCGCCGCCGTCGCGGAATCGGCCCCGCTCCCGGAAAGGGCGAGCTCGGAGTACGCGTTCCCCTCCGCGTCGGCCAAAACGACGAAGGCGTCGAACACGTAGTCCCGGAGGTTGGCGGCGGTAACGTACGCGCCCGCCGCTACGTAGCCGCCCTTGGTGCCGGAAAGGGAGAAGAGGTAGCTTACCGGCCACTTCTCCAGCTGCCTCTGCCACAGGAGCTCCAGGTCCGGGCCGAACGCTGCGAGGAATCCCCGGTGCTTCCCGGAATCGTCGGACAGCACGTCCTGGCGGAATCCAGCCGCCGCCAGCCCGCCGTCCCCGAGCCCGAGGACGCCCGTCACGTTCCAGCTTCCCCCGTCGCCCAGGATCCGGCGGAAGCCTTTGAACTGCGGGCCGGGCCCGAAAGTCCCGGCCACGACGTTCGTAGCGGAGCCGGCTCCGGTGTCGCCGGCGACGAAGACGGCGTCCCTCCCCGGCGCCCAGGCGGAGAAGGCGTTTTTGGCATCGAAGCCGAAGCCGCGGCAGGACGCGCCGACAAGGTTCCCGTCACTGTCCAGGAGCGCGGCCCAAGGCGCGAATTCAAGCCGGTCGAAACCGCATCCCGTCCCGGCCTCCCGCGACCTGGTAGCCCCAGTGAGCAGGAACCCGCCGTCCGGCCCCTCGACGACCGAGCTCGCCTTGTCGTAATCACTCCCCCCGTAAGTTTTCAGCCACAGGGTTTTCCCCGAAGGGTCGAGGCGGGCCACGAAAGCGTCGTCGCCCCCCAGCGCCAGTCCCTTCAAGTCGATTTTCGGCTCCGCTACGGTTCCGGCGACCACGTAGCCGCCGTCGGACGTCACGGCCACGCTGGCGTCCCGGTTCAAGGAGTCGTTCATGCTGATCAGCGCGCTTGCGAACTCGACGGCCCCGCCCGCCCCCAATTTCATGAGCGAGACGTCATAGGGAGAGCCGTAGCCCTCCGCCTGGGCGCCCTTGGGGAGGCTCAGGCCCGCGGCGACGAGCCCCCCGTCGGCGGTGGGGGCGACCGAGCTTATGGAGGACATGGTCTCCCCGCCGAAAAACTTGATCCATTCCGCCGCGGGGGCGTCTCCCGCCGAGGCGGGGCCAGCCTGGAAAAGCGCCGCCCCCGACAGGGCCAGGGCGGCGACGGCGATGGAAACGGTGGCATGCCGCATGCTTTTCTCCTTGGGGAAAACGGAAAGCGTTCATGGCTTATTGTTTATACAACACCGGAGCCGGTACTTTCAACGGATCTTCAAAATTTGGGCAGTTAAACACAAGAAGGCGTAATTATACTCTTTATGAATAATTTATTCAGTTAAAGTCTTTATTATTCCGATTAGTTGATGGAAGTCCCAGGCTCCAGCACCCGATTCCCGGTTACGGCAAGCGGGCGCGTTCCCAGCCATCATTCGTCCGTCCCTGGTCCTTGGTCCATCCTTGGTCCTTGCGTCCTTATGGTCCGTCCTTGCGTCCTTGCCGCCGGAACCCTCCGCGTCGCCTACGGACGGCTTGTCCTCCCGCTTCTTCGAGTGATTCAGCTATTCTCGTCCTTCGTTTTAGGCTCGGACTCCTGTTCCCGCTTCTTCCCGCGCTCGCAGTTTGCCGCTACGGCGGCGCATCTGGCCGACGGGCAGTCCCGCGTTTGCGGGTGGGGGCGGCGGCGCCCCCGTGCCGGACGCGTAAGCGCCTTAACGACTGACTCGACCGGGTCCAGTTCAACAGGGTTTCGGCGCGCCGGGCACCGAGCGGATATCCTGCGGGAGGATTGGCCCGCCGAGAATCCGGGGTACAAGTTCGCCGTATGTTCCGGCGCCGCGCCGAGATCCGCCTTGCCAGGCGGAAAGTTCGAACGTCAAGTATGGAAGCTCAGGGGCGGCGCCGGAACGCTACAGGGCCGGACTGTCATTCCGGCGCCCGGCCCAAGCCTTGGGGCGCCGACTCAGGCTTGAGAACCATGACGAACCCGTCCACGGCGTCGTTGTTGGAGTAGTGGCCGGTGGAGCGCCTGGCGGAGAAGTCCCCGTCCGTCGCGCCGACATCCCCGACTACGGCTACGGCCCCGTCCTCCAGCACGGCCGCCGAGTTCGCAAGATGCGGGCCGCCGCCGCGCAACACGAGATGGGAGAGGGCGTTCCCCTCCGCGTCGGCGAAAACCGCCAGCGCCCTGTTTTGGGCCGGGGTGGAACTGCAGTCTGGCAAAGACGAGCCTACTCCGACGAAGCCGCCCTTGACCCTCGCCATCCCGGTGAAAAAAGTGCTGGTGGCTTTTTCGAAGGAGTTCTCCCACTGGGCTTCCATGCCGGGGCCGAACCCGGCAAAAAGGGCGCTGGCGCATCTGGAATTTTTCCGCGGGCCTCGCCGGAAGCCGCCCGCCGCCAGCCCGCCCCCCCTCACGGCGGCTACCGCGCGGATCCTTCCCCCTCCGGATTCCGAAGTGATCTCCCGGACCTTTCCGAAAGAGGCGTCGTAGCCTACCGATCCGGCGACGTACCTCAAAGGGTTACCCCCTTCCGTGTCGCCCGCGACGAAAACCGGGTCGCTGCCGGGGGCCGCCGCCGCGGAAAGGAAGTCCGCGGCAAAGCCTGGCCCGAGGCAGGAACTCCCCGACAGGCCGCCGTCCCTGTCCAGGGCAGCCGCCCACGGGGAGGGGAAGCCGGACTCCCCGCATCCCTTCCCGGCGGCGCGCGACGAGCTTCTCCCGACGAGGAGGTAGCCGCCTTCCGGGCGCTCCAAGACCGCGTCTGCGGCGTCGAAGTCCTCGCCGCCGTAAGTCTTTACCCACATGGTCTTACCGTCCCTGCCGAGCCTGGCCAGGAACGCGTCGGAATTTCCCAGGGAGAGCCCTTGGAAGTCCCCGTCCGAGGAGCCGGTCATGCCCGCTACGAGGAAGCCGCCGTCCGAAGCCTGGGCCACGCTCGGCTTAAAGTCGAATCCCGAGCCCCCAATCGATCTTTTGAACTCGACCTCCCCGCCGCGCGCGAGCTTCAGGATCCAGACGTCGTAACCGCCTTTGTTCGACTCGACGTCCCAGCCCCCGGAAAAGCTGGTGCCCGCGGCCACGATTCCGCCGCCGGCGGCGGCCACGGCTTCCAGGGAGTCCTGGGACTCGCCTCCGTAGATCTTCAGCCATTCGGCTGCGAGCCCCCCGGCCGACGCGCATTGCGGCCCAGCCGGTAACGAGGCCGCAAGGAAAACGAGGAAGGCCTTAGCGAGCGGCGCTTTCATGGAAATCCTCTTCTGGCAGAATTCAGGTCTTCGCGCCCCCGCGCCGGAACGCGCCCGCCGGGGACGCTCCGTCCCTGCCTCGATCACCGGCCCGCGCCGTCGCTGGCGGGGGCAACGTAACCCGGCCTGGCTTCCCCGGTCCCCCGGGCCCGCGCTCCTACTCGTCCCCGTGGGCCGCGGCGGGACGGGCGAGCTTGACCACCAGGCCGTCGGCGTCGGGGCGGTCCCCGGCACGCGCCCTCCAGGCGAAATCGCCGTCGGAGGAGTTCGTGGTCCCGCCGATGTAGAGCGCCCCGCCCGGCGGGGCCGCCGCGGAGGAGGCCCAGTCCATTCCGGACCCCCCCAGCGCCAAGGTCCATAGCGCAGCGCCGCCGGAATCCGCGAAGGCTGCGAGGATGTCGTAGTGCCCTGCGCCGTCGCCCGCCAGGTTCTCGGCGGCGCCGACGGCGAAGAAGCCGCCGTCTGCCACGGCTACGCCGCGGAACTCGCCGGAAGCGCCCCCCAAGGGCAACGCTTCCCAGAGCAGGGCGCCGTCGGGGTTCAAGCGGAAGATCCAGGGCCTGCGCCCGGCCGCGCCTCCCGGTTCCGGCGCCCGCGAGGCCTCCCCGGCCCCCACGAAGCCCCCGGACCCTCCCTTGCCCACCGTGGCCAAGGCGTAGGAGGCGGCGTCGGAGGCCACGGTCCTGGTCCACAGGTGCCTCCCCTCCCGGCCGGCGCGGGTGACCCTGGCCTCGGGCGAGCCGTCCCGTGAGTACATTTCGTAGGCCATGGCGGCCTCGCCGCCGGGGATTCCCACGGCCGCGTTGCCCGGCAGGGTGGCCCGGGCCCGGGGCCGCCTCACCCTCAAGGTGCCGCCGTCAGGGTCGAGGCGCACGACCATCAGGTTCCCGCAGGGGCCGCCGTCGGGGCAGCCGTCCTCAGGAGAGTCCACCTCCCCCATCACGAGGAAGCCCCCGTCGTGGACCTCAAGCACTGCCTTGGCCTCCCAGCCGACGTCGCCGCCGAAGACCTTGAGCCAGAGAAGCCCGCCGTCCGGGTCGAGCCGGGCCGCCCAGGCCGAGAGATCCCCGGAGGCTTCCCGGAAGTCCCCGTCGCCGGAGCGGGTGGCCCCCGCCGCGAAGAAGCCGCCGTCGGCGGTCTCGGCCACGGAGGAGGCGTAGTCGACGTCGGAGCCGCCGAAAGTCCTTTTCCAGACGACCCCGCCGTCGGAATCCAGCCGGACTATCCAGGCGTCGGACGCCCCCCTGTTCCCGTCGGAGTCGCCGTCGGCGGACGCGCTCCGGCCCGCCGCCACGAGCCCGCCGTCGGAGGTGGCCGAGACGTGCGTGAAGGCGTCCTCGCCGGCCCCCCCGTAGGCCTTCGCCCAGAGGATCTCGGGAGGCGCCCCGGAGGGCGCCGCGGGCCCTCCGGGCCCTTGCGCCGGAGACGCCCCGGGGGAAGCGGGCCCGGCGGGCGCCGGCGGTGTGGACGGGGCCGGCACGGCGACCGCCGGGGCGGGGGCGGGTACCGCTGGGGGAGGGGCCTGGACGGGCCCCTGGACCCGCGCCGGGGCCGGGTCCGGCGCGGGAGCGGGAGCGGCCGGGGGCGGGCCCAACTCGGCCCCAGCGGGCGCCTGGGCATAAGCGGCCCCACAGAACAGCGCCGCGGATGCCAGCGCCGAAGCGGCCAGCGCGGCGAGCGCCGAGGGCGCGGCGGTGGATCCTGTTGCCGAGGAAGGTCTCATGGCTTTCAGCTCCTTA
>JAIRZX010000445.1 GCA_031267005.1 Deltaproteobacteria bacterium | reverse complement strand
AGCCGGGACCCTGGAGACTGGCTTGGGTGACGGGACCCAGGAGACAGTCTTGAGAGCCGGGACACTGGAGACAGGCTTGGGAGCCGGGACTCGGGAACCAGGCTTGGGAGCCGGGACTCGGGAGCCAGGCTTGGGAGCCGGGACTGGGAGTACGGAACTTGCGAGGCGGGCCCAGGGAACTCCTCCCTTAGGGGATGATCCTCGGCAGAGGGGAGTAGGGACGATGCCCCCCGGATCAAGCCCGCCCAACGCGACGGGCGCGGGCGTCAAGGCCTCTGCCAGCCGCGTCCGGGCTTCCAGGGAGATTCCGGCTTGACCCGGGGCGGCGACAGGGCCGGACCCGTCGCCGATTAGGGCTCGACGGCCCTGGCCTGAGCTTTGTCCGCGCCTGGCTTGAAACTCGGCGCAACAGGTCGCGTTTAGAGTCCGCGCCGGGAACTCCCCGGTCGGAACAGCAGCCGATTCGGGCCTGACAGGACGGATTGCGCGTGGCTTGACGCGCTTTTACGGAGTAAAATGCGAGTGTTTCCCGGATCCTGGATGGATACGCGGGGCCGCCCGGGCGCGTTGCGCCTGTTGCCCATGAAGCGGGAGCTGGCCGCTTCGCCCCGCCTCCCCCAGCCCCCCCCGCGCCAGGGCGGCGGCAACCCGTTCCCGCCTGACTCCCGCAAGGGCGACTGGGCACGCGTTCGTCCCGCGCCCCCCCCTCCGGCGCGGCGGCCCCCCGCGCCGCCCCGGAGCCCGAATCCCGCCTTTGGCCCGCAAAATGCTAACACACAAGCGGCGGCGCCTTCGCCGCCGGCCCGCCCGGGGCCGGCATGAGGTCCCCCGCGCCGCTACTGGAGCCGTCAATTGAAGAAGAAAACCCTCGCCGTAATCGGCCTGGCCGCGGTCGCCGCTGCCCTCCTCCTCGTTTTCCGGCCCTTCGGAGGGAAACAGGCCGGCACTTCCTACCGAACCCAGCGGGTAATAACTAACCAGCTGCGCATCGCGGTCTCGGCCACGGGGACCTTGAACCCCGTCCGGGTGGTTTCCGTGGGCACACAGATCTCCGGGACCATCCGCCAGATAGCGGCCGACTGGAACGACGAGGTGAAGGAGGGCCAGCTCCTCGTAAAGCTGGACGACGAGCTCTTCACGGCCAAAGTGAGGATGAGCGAGGCGAACCTCGCCTCGGCCGAGTCCCAGCTGGAACTCGCCCGGATCCGCTACGCCCGCCAGGAAAGGCTCTTCGCCGCCCGCTCCTCCCCCAAGGAGGAGCTGGACACGGCGGCCGCCAACCTCGCGATGGCCGAGGCGTCGGTGTCCCAGAGCAAGGCCATGCTGGCCCAGGACCAGTACAACTTAAACAACACCAACATCATCTCGCCCGTCGACGGCGTGGTCATCAACCGCGCCGTGGACGTGGGCCAGACCGTGGCCGCGAGCTTCCAGACGCCGACGCTCATAGGCATCGCCCAGGATCTGACCAAGATGCAGATTAACGCGAGCTTCGCCGAGGCGGACATAGGGAGGCTCAAGCCCGACCTGGACGCCACCTTCACCGTGGACGCCTACCCGGGGATGTCGTTCAAGGGCAAGCTCAGGCAGATCCGCTTGAACCCCACCGTCAACTCCAACGTTGTCACCTACGACGTGGTGGTGGACGTGGACAACCCCGACCTGAGGCTCCTGCCCGGCATGACCGCCTACGTGGACATAGAGCTCTACCGCGAGGACGGGGCGATCCTCGTGCCCAACGCGGCTTTGAGCTACCGTCCCGGCGGCGGGCCGGCCGCCCCTCCCGGGGCGGACTCCGCCGCCGCCGCGGGGGCCGGGGGCGCTCCTTCCGGCGCTCCCCGGGCCGCTGGCCCGGCCGGCGCCGCCGACGCGGCCGCTGCCCGGGAAGGCCAGGCGCCGGGCGGGAGCCCGGACTCCCGCCCCGGCCCCGGCGGCCCTGCGGGAGGCGGCCCGGCCGAAGGGGCCCCCGGCGGGCCGGGGGAGGGGGCCGAAGCAGAGGAAAACAAGGAGGGCCTCATAGTCGAAGGCGCCCCCCAAGGCTCCGGGGCCGGGGCCTCCGCGAGCGCGATAGCGGCCTTGGTCATCCCCTCCAAGGACGATCCGCCGATCCGCGCCCGGGTCTACGTGCTCGGCCGGGAAGGGAGGCCCGTCCCGGTGGACATCATGACCGGGGCCACGGATCTCCGGTACACGGTAGTCCGCGGCGGGCCCCTGAAGGCGGGGGATCTGGTCGTCACGTCCGAGGCCGCCGCGAGGGAGCAGGTCCAGGGGACCCTCTTCGGCGGGGGCGGAGGCGGGGGAGGCCGCGGCGGGCCCAGGGGCCCGAGGGGCTTCTAGGCGCTCCGGGCGTTTTGCGGCACACCGCCCCCGTCCCGGGGGCCTAAGGTGCGTGAAAGGGGCATTGGCCTGATGGCAAGGACGCTGGTCGAGACCGTCGATCTCAAAAAGGCCTACATCACCGGGGCCGGATCGCTGGAGGTCCTCCACGGGGTGGACTTCCGCCTGGAAGAAGGCGAGTTCGCGGCGGTAATGGGCCCGTCGGGCTCGGGGAAGTCCACCTTCATGAACATCCTGGGCTGCCTGGACACCGCGACCTCCGGGGCCTACAGGCTCTTGGGGGAGCCGGTGAGCTCCCTTTCGGCCGACGAGCTGGCGGGAAAGCGCAACAGGTTCCTGGGCTTCGTGTTCCAGGGCTACAACCTCCTCCCCAAGTCGGATCTCCTGGAAAACGTGGCGCTTCCCCTCCTCTACGCCAGGGTGCCCGCCGCCGAACGCAGGGAGAGGGCTTTGGAGCAGCTGGAGAGGGTGGGGCTGGGCCCCTTCGCCCGCCGCCTTCCGGGACAGGTCTCGGGCGGCCAGCAGCAGAGGGCCGCCGTGGCCCGCGCCCTCGTGGGCGACCCCGACCTGATTCTGGCGGACGAGCCCACCGGCAACCTCGACAGCCAGACCTCGGACGAGATCATGGGCCTGTTCATGTCGCTCAACGACAAGGGGGCGTCCATAATCCTCGTCACCCACGAGCCGGACGTGGCGGCATGCGCCAAGCGCCTGGTGCGCTTCCACGACGGGCTCCTGGTCCAGGACGGCCCGGTCGTGGACAGGAGGGCCCTCTGATGCTCCCCGCCATGTTCCTCGAGGCCGTCCGCGCCATGGGCGCGAACCGCCTGCGTACCATGCTCACCATGCTGGGCATGGTCATAGGCGTTGGGGCCGTGATCCTGATGCTCGCGGTGGGCGAGGGGACCAGGATCACCGTGAAGCGCCAGGTGGAGGCCTTAGGCACCAACATCTTCATCGTGCTCGCGGGATCCTTCAACTCCGGGGGCGTCCGGAGCGGCTCGGGCCAGCGCCAGACCCTTACCTTGGACGACGGGAACGCCATAAGGGAGCTGGAAGGGGTTGCCGCCGTCACGCCCGTGTCCTTCTCCGCCATGCAGCTGGTGGCTGCCGGCCGCAACTGGAACACGCAGGTGACGGGCGCCGGGGACTCCTTCGCCGAGGTGCGGTCCTGGCCGGTGGCCGACGGCCGCGAGATGGACGCGCTGGACGTGCAGCAGGCTTCCCGGAGCATCTGGCTCGGCAGCTCCACCGCCAAGGAGCTCTTCGGGCAGGCCGACCCCCTGGGCCAGACCTTGAGGGTGGGCGTCACGCCCTTCACCGTAGCCGGGATCCTCTCCTCCAAGGGCCAGAGCATGGACGGCCGCGACCAGGACGACACCGCCGTGGTGCCCTTCTCGTCGTTCTCCCGCTACCTCCAGGGGAGCCACTTCCAGGGCCGCGTCCGCATGATGATGGTCAAGGCCTCGGACGGCGCGAACATGGACGAGGTCCAGGAGGACATGAGGCGCCTGCTCCGGGAGCGGCACCGCATAGTCGACCCCTTGCAGGACGACGACTTCTTCATCAACAACCTCTCCGCCGTCATGGCGTCCGCTGAGGCGGCCGCGCAGGCCATGACGCTGCTATTGGGGGCCATAGCCTCCGTGTCCCTCGCCGTGGGCGGCATCGGCATAATGAACATAATGCTGGTCTCGGTCACCGAGCGCACCCGCGAGATAGGCATCCGCCTGGCCATCGGGGCCCGCAAGAAGGACATCCTCACCCAGTTCATGCTGGAGGCGGTGCTGGTGTCGGTCACGGGAGGGCTCCTGGGGCTCCTGGGCGGGGCGGCCGGGGCCTACACGGTCTCCCACTTCTGGAACACCTCCGTCTCGATAACCCCCTTCTCCCTCGCCCTCTCCTTTACCGTCTCCCTGTGCATAGGAGTCTTCTTCGGCTTCTACCCGGCCTGGAAGGCGGCCGGCCAGGACCCCATCCAGGCGCTGAGGCACCAGTAGGGCCCTGCCGGGACATCCGGAAGGCGCCGCGGCACGGGGACAGGCAGAGCGGGAAACGTCTGCGGGGAGGCTGAAGGAGAGGGGAGTCTGCCGGAAAACGCGCGCGAAACTTGACCAGCGACGAAGGGCCGGGCGGCTCCGCCGGGGGACAGCTCCTTCGGCGGGCGGCTCCGCCGGAGCGGAACCTGTGGCCTTCCTCGCCACATGCCAGGCCCGGCGGCGGGCGGCTCGGGGCCCTCTTCCCTTCCCCGCCACGTCCGGGCGCGCTTCAGCGATGCCAGCCAGCGCGGGAGACGTTCAAAGCCGCTTCGGCCTGGACCGGGCTTGCCCCGCCTCCGTGCCGTAAAGAACGGCCTGTCCTAATGGCGCGTTGGCCCCGAGGGCGGGCGTCCCCCGGCTTCTCTCCAGGCGGGAGCGCGTTACGGGCTAAGGATGTCACCCCCGCCCCCCCGGCGGCCTCCCTTTCGCTGCATGGGCCCCCATGTCGATCGCCTGGAAGCCCAGCTTCTCCAGAAAGGCTAGATCGTGCTCGACGGCGACGAGGGTAGGCTTGGCGTCCTCGATGAGCTCCTCCAGCTGCATCCGGGTCATGAGATCCACGTGGTCCAGAGGCTCGTCCCATAGATACAGGTGCGCCTCGGCGCACAGGCTCAAACCCAGCAGCGCCTTCTTGCCCTGCCCGCGGCTCAGATCCGCCGCCCCGGCGGAGAGAAGGTCCACCGGGAAGCCCAGGTGCCGCAGGACGGCCTTGTAGCGCCCCTCGTCGGCGCCCTGCCCCAAGGCCAAATCCCTCAGGGTCGCCCGCGGCTCGAAACGCGGCTCCTGGGGCACGTACGAGACCGACATCCCGGGCGCCCGGCGGAATACGCCTTGTGTCCAGAGCCTCTCACCCGCGAGCAGCTTCAGGACCAGCGACTTGCCGGAGCCGTTGGGCCCGACGAGCGCCGTCCTCGTGCCCCGCTCGATCGAAAACGACAGCCCTTCGGCTACTGGCAGTCCCTCAGAGTAACCGCACGAGAGATCCGAAGCGCGGGCGAGGCTCCGCGCGCCGAAGTCCGCCGGAGACATCGCGAGTCTGTAGTAAATCTCGGCGTTCCGCGCCATGGAGGCCTTCTCCTCCAGCGCCTTTTCGCGCCTGCCGGAGACGGCCTTCGCCCTCTTCTGCATTTTGGCCGCCTTGTGGCCGACGAAGCCCCGGTCGACCGGGCCGTGCCCGAACTTGGCGCCTTCGGCTTCGGCTGCCCAGCGGGAACTCCTTTGGGCCGCGCCCCTGAGCCTCGATATTTCGCGCGAGAGCCTTTCGGCCCTCGCGTCCTCCTCCAGGTCCTTCCGCCTCCTCGCCTCTTCCCAGGCCGCGTAGCCCCCGCGAACGAGCTCGACCCCCTGGCGGTTAATGGCCAGGATATGGTCGGCGGCCTCGCCCAGCAGCCGCCTGTCGTGGGAGGCGGCTATAAACCCCCTCTTGGACGCGAGGTAGCGCCCGACCGCCCTCCGCCCGTCCGAGTCCAGCCCCGCCGTGGGCTCGTCTATGAGAGGGAAGTCGCCTTCCTCCAAAAAGAGCAGGCACAGCATGAGTTTGGTGCGCTCGCCCCCGCTCAGGGTCCCCAGGGGCCTGGCGACGAGCCCAGGGTCAAGCCCCATGAGCCCCGCCTCGCGCTCCAGCTTCCAAAGCCCGGCCCCGGGCCTTATCCTCGCGGC
>JAIRZX010000432.1 GCA_031267005.1 Deltaproteobacteria bacterium | reverse complement strand
GACGGCCACGTCCAGGCCGCCCGCGCCGATGGCGAGCGCCCCCACGGCGCCCCCGGTGGTGGTGTGGCTGTCGGCGCCCAGGAGCGTCTCGCCAGGGGAGCTGAAGCGCTCGAGGTTCAGCTGGTGGCAGATGCCGTTTCCCACCTTGGAGTAGACCATCCCGAACTTCCGGGCGGCGGTCCTCAGGAAGGCGTGGTCGTCGGCGTTGTGGGAGGTTACTTGGAGGATGTTGTGGTCGGAGTAGATGACCGACCTCCGGGTTCTCACTCTGGGCCTGCCCAGCGCCTCGAACTGCAAAACGGCCATCTGGCCGGTGGCGTCGTGTACCAGGGTCTGGTCGATTCCTATCCCAATCTCCGCGCCTGGCTTCATCTCGCCTGAGACGAGGTGCTCTTTTATGATCTTTTCGGTCAAGGTATCGGGCATGGTGGGTTCCTGGCTTTTCTCGGCCGGTCTTGCAAGCTTTGGTGGTCTTGTTGGCCTGGCTGGCCTTGGATGGTTCGTTTGGCTTTTCCGGGCCTTGGCCTTGGACAGCGCGTTGCCGGGGCTCGGCGTATGCGGGGCTTCTGGAGTTGCCGGGGCTCGGCGCTTGCGGGGCTTCTGGCGTTGCCGGGGCTCGGCGCATGCGGGGGCTTCTGGCGTTGCCGGGGCTAGGCGTTTGCCTGGCTTCTAGCGTTGCCGGGGTTCGGCGTTTAACGGGCGTCCCGCCCCGATGCCGACCCGTTCCCCTCCCGAAAAGGGGAGGGGGCCGCGCCTTATGCCGGCGCGGCTTTGGGGCGTTAACGGGAATTTAGTTGCAGGGCCATCGGGCGTTGCGCCTTGTGGCTAGCGGCGGCAACAGGGCGTTTAGCCTTAGTCCGAGGCATGTTGGCGCAAAAGTTTTGAGGCTTGGGGCCTTTGGGTGTCATGGCCGTCGCGCCTTGGGCTTTGGAGGGCTCCGGGGCATGAAGGACGGCGATTTCTGGGAGCCGGAGGCGCGAGCCACTGGCGTTTCGGAACACGCGGGAAAGCCGGGCCCTCCGTGGTGTCCGGGCCCTCCGGTATCTTTCAGATCGCCGAAGGAGATTATAACCGAGGCGCCTGCCGCCGAAGGCGATTATAACCGAGTCGCTTGCGGCCGAAGGCGCCTTAACCAGGTCCGCCTAGATCCTTTTCAGCACCTCGGCCCCGAAAGCCTGGGTGCCGCAGGGTTCGGCCCCGGGAATCTGGCGGGCGAGGTCGTTGGTCATGAACCCGTCCGCTACCGTCTGCTTCAAGGCCGCGCGGACGAGATCCCCGGCGTCCCTCCAGCCCAGGTGATCCAGCATGAGGGCTCCCGAGAGGATGAGCGAGGAGGGGTTCGCGACGTCCTTGCCCGCGTACTTGGGGGCCGTGCCGTGGGTGGCCTCGAAGACCGCCACCCCGTCCCCGAGGTTGGCGCCGGGCGCCATGCCGAGCCCGCCGGTCTGGGCGGCCAAGGCGTCAGAGAGGTAGTCGCCGTTCAGGTTCGGCATGGCCAGGACCGAGTACTCGGCCGGGCGGAGGAGGGTCTGCATGAACATGTTGTCGGCGATGCGGTCCTTTACGATTATCCTCCCGTCGCCCGGGAGGGCCGAGCTTTCGGGCACGGTCTCGGCGGCGAACTCTTCCGAGGCCACCTCGTAGCCCCAACTGCGGAAGGCCCCCTCGGTGTACTTCATTATGTTGCCCTTGTGCACCAGGGTGACGCTGGGCTTCCTTTCCGCCACGGCGAACCTGAGGGCCATGCGCACGAGCCTTTTCGAAGCGGCCTCGGTCATGGGCTTAATGCCCAAGGCCGCCCCGGGCTTGAGCTTGACCCCCAGCTCGGAAGCCAGGAAGCCCGCGAGCGCGTCGGCCTCGGGGCTTGAAGCCGGCCACTCTATGCCCGCGTAGACGTCCTCGGTGTTCTCCCGGAAGACCGTCATGTCCACCTTGCCGGGCTCCTTCACGGGGCTGGGGACCCCGGGCACGTGGGACACGGGGCGGACGCAGGCGTACAGGTCAAGCGCCTGGCGGATGGCGACGTTCAGGCTCCTGATGCCGCCGCCGACCGGGGTGGCCAGGGGCCCCTTGATGCTGACGCGGTGGCTCCGGAGCGCCTCCAGGGTGGCGGCGGGCAGATGCTCGCCGTTCTTTTCCGCCGCGGCCGAGCCTGCGGGCACGGGAAGGAAGCTTATCGCGCGCCCGGTCTTCGCCGACGCGGCCGAAAGCGCGGGGGCGGCGGCGCGCCAGAGCTCGGGGCCGACGCCGTCCCCCTCTATGACGGGGATTATCGGATCGGGCGGCACTACAAGCCGCCCCTCCTCGCAGGTGATTTTCCGGGGCATAAGGGTTCCGGGCCGGGGCCGGGGAAGCGAGGGGCTTCCGGCGGGGACCGGCGGGCAGGGGTGGAAGGGGCCCGGCCGCGCTCAGGCGGCGGCCATGGCCAGGAAGAAGAGGACGGCCACTTCGGAAAGCTCGACGGTGGCGCCCATGAGGTCCCCGGTGATGCCGCCCAGGGTCCTGTTCCAGACGAAGACGAGCCCGAAGGCCCATACGGTTATGAAGGCGGCGGCCGCCAAGGCGGCGAAGCCGAATGGGGCCGCGATCAAGGCGGTCAGGACGGCGGCCGACGCGAACTCCCGCCTGCCCGCGTTGTCCACGAGCGGCTGGCCGAGCCCCCCCTCTCTACGGGCGTAGGAGCAGGTGCAGGCGACGACGGAGACGGCCCAGCGCCCGAGCACCGGGAAGAGGACGAGCGCCGCCGGGAGCATGTCGGTGGAAAACAGGGTCCCCAGCAGGGCGGTCTTGAGCATGATGTCCAACAGGATCGCGAGCACCCCGAAGGTCCCCTGGTGTGGGTCCTTCATGATCCTGAGCTTGTCTTCCCTGGTCCTGTGGGAGAGGAGCGCGTCCATGGTGTCCGCGAGCCCGTCCAGGTGGAAGCCCCTGGTGCAAATGACGTGGACCGTGACGAGTATTATGGCGACCGCCTGATCCGGGACTCCGGGCGCCGCGAGGGCGAAGCGCAGGAGGAACAGGAACAGGCCGAGAACGAGCCCCACCAGGGGGAACATGGCGGGGAAGCGCCCGAAGTCCTCGGCGGCGAAGCGCTCGTCCTTGTCCAGGGGCAGGATGGTGAGGAAGGCCAGGACGTTTACGAAGAGGCGTAAGGTTTTCATGGGGTCGCCCGGCCTTTCCTGCTTGGCGCTGACGTGCGTGGCTGAGGCGGAAAGCGGCGGGCTCGCCTGCCCGCCCGGCCGGGAAAGACGCCGCCCGGACGCCCGGGGGCCGCCCCGAAGCGCCTGACTATAGCATTTTCGCTGCGTTTTTCACAGCGGCGGCGTCCCCCGGCCGCGCAGCCGGGCGCGGGGGCTACTCGGCGACCCCGGGCCGGGCTCGCGGCGCGGGCGGGCGCGGTTTGGCGCCGGCGGGGAAGGGGCCGGGGGAGGGCTGGGCAATCCGGCGGCGGGACGGACGGGGGAGATGGCCGGCGGGGAAAGGGTCGGCTGGGAAGGGGCGGACTGCTGAAGCGCCGTTCCCGCCGGGATCGGCGTTTTCCGGGGAAAGGCCGCGCGTTTCGCAAAATGCTAGGCCGGAAGCGGGCGCGGGAAGGCGCCCGGGGTTAGGGATAGGCCGGGGGCGAGTCGCGGGACTTGTGTTTTCCAGGGGGGGGGCGGCGCCCCCAAACCCTGCGGCGGAGCCGGTTTCCCGCGGAAACAAGGGGGAGGCCGAGCTTCCGCCAGATTGGGAAAAGGGACGCCAAAATAAGGCTTGAATTCGGGGAAGGTATAAGGTAAGAAAAATGCCGTTGAACCCCCGAGGGCCCGTCGCCTGGCGGCCCTCCGGCGGGACCCCGCCGCGTTGCGGCGGCCTCCCCCCCGGGAGGCCGGGCCGCGACGGGCCGGCGCGTCCCGCGCCCGCCCTGCCTCCCCGTTGGGAACGGCTGGCGGACGAACAAACCCCGGGAGGTTAGTGTGGAAGATCAAACGTTGAGATTCTCCTCGGAGCACATGTGGGTGAAGCTCGAGGAGGACAACTGCGCCGTAATCGGCATAACCGAGGAGCCGCTGAAGCTCATCCAGGACTTCAACCGCATAAGGTTCCCCGACGAGGGAATGGAATTCTCGAAGGACGACGACTTCGGGAGCATCATGCAGGACAAGAAGCTCCTCTTCCCTCTGGTCTGCCCTCTCTCCGGCGAAATCCTTAACGTGAACGACGACATCGAGGACGCCCCGGACGTGCTCCTGGAAGACAACTACGAAGAGGGCTGGCTCGTCCGGCTCCTCCTCCACTCCCCCGAGGAGCTTGACGATCTCCTTACCCGCGACGAGTACGACGACTTCCTGAGCGACGAGGACGACGATTCCTACGAGCAGGACGACTCTGAGGAGGAGGACTTGGAAGAGGACGACGACGAGGAAGATGACGACGACGACAACTATAACGATCGCGACGACGACTACTAGGTCGCCCGCCGGGGCCCTTGCCCGGGCGTCCCTTCGGGGGCGCCGTCCCCGCCGCCGGCAGGGCTTTAGCCCGCCGGGGCGCTGAAAAGCCCGCGAAAAAGCCATCAGGACCCAGGATCTCCAAGGCTTTTTCGCGGGGTTTTTTTTGCCCCGCGCCGTTCCTTTTGCCCCGCGCCGTTCCTTTTGCCTTGCGGCGTTCCGTTTGCCTTGCGGCGTTCCAGGCGAACAGGCCGAGCGGAAATAGCGCGCGGAAATGGCGGGGGGAAAGGCGGAGCGGAAAAAAAACCCGCCGAAGGGGGCTCCGGGCCCCTGTCCGGCGGGCTTGAAGGCGGCGGGGGCAAGGGCCGGCCGGCCCGGCCCGCTTGCGCCCGGGGTCAGCCGGGGAGGCCGACCGACTGCACCACGAGGACCTGGAAACCTTCGGGGAGGACGAGCTGTCCCTTCAAGTTGTCCGCGCCGGTGCTCTTGACCACGTTGGCCAGGCCTTCGGAGGCGCAGTAGAGCCCCGCGCCCTGGTAGGCGGAACCGACGTGCATACCGCCCATGACGTTGTCGGGCGCGGCGTACAGGACGGTCAAGGGGGATTTCGCGTAGTCGCCGGTGTGGTCGCCCGCGAGCGCCAGGGTCAGCGCGTTCTTGGCCGGGTCGTAGAGGTAGACGCCGGTCTTGAGCACGGCGTAGACCGCGAGCTCGTTTCTGCCGCGGGCTGTCGGCACGGTGCGTTTGCCGTCTTCGCGGTTGACGCCGTACGCGGCCCAGAGCAGCTCGGAGAGCTGCTTTTCTGAAAGCGCGTCTTCCTTGAAGCTCCTCTCGGAGTGCCTGGCGGCCAGCGCGTCCATCAGGGGCTTGCCGCCAGATGCCTGGACGGCGGGTAGTTGGATGGTGTCCTGGGCCATGGCCTCGGGGGCGGCCATCGTCCAGCCCAGCGCGAGGCAAAGTATGAAGGCCGCTCTCAGGAGTGCAGCGAACATGATCGGGATGCTCCTTTCGGAATGTCAGCGGGTTCGGGCGCGGCTCCCTCCCAAACAAACGCGGACGCCCGGCGCGCCCGGCGGGCGGCCGGGGCCACGCTGGCGGCCTTAAGTTTCCTTGGGGGGGAACAGGTCGGCATGCTGCCGTCTGGACCGATTATAGCTTTTGGCGGGGCATTTGTCACAGGTCATCCGCGTCTCCGCGGAAGGGCCGCCCGTTTCCGGCAGTCCCTCTGGCGTCCGGGCGGCTGGGCTTCCGGGACCCTCCAAGGCGGCGGGTCAGGCTTGCGCCGCCCTTCCGCCCGGCGGCCGGCCTCCTTCGGTCGGTACGGGGCAGCGGGGCAGGGCCCGCTTGCTTCCGGAGAGTCGTTTTGTTAGGTTTTGATTTTGCGGATCCGGGCGCGGCGCCTTCCGTTTCGGGGGAAAGGCCTTTGCGCCCGGCTGCCGGGGCCGCGCCGCCGGCGGGCCCGGCCGGGCCGGGCGGTTCCGTGAT
>JAIRZX010000426.1 GCA_031267005.1 Deltaproteobacteria bacterium | reverse complement strand
GTCCCAATCTTTCTTTCGCGTCCCAGGAGATTCGGCAAGACCCTTCTGCTTGACACGATCCAAAGAATCTTCGAGGGCAAACGTGAGCTCTTTTCAGGACTCGAGATAGAGAAACGCCTCGGGAGCAAGTGGGACGCATTTCCGGTGATCCGCATTCCATTTAACGCCATAAAGACTGACCCTGCCAAGTTTGAAGAATCCCTGCTTTTTGGAATAAAGAATTTCGCATTTTATGATGACATCTCCCTTGAGGCTAGCAATCCGTCCGACGCGATTGCGGAACTGATCCTTAAGCTGTCCAAGAGACATCAGTCCGTTTGTCAGCAAAACAGCACCGATCGAAAACTACTCAATAAACGTAACGTTGTGCTTCTCATTGACGAATACGATTTTCCTCTCATAGGGAACATCGGACGTAAAACAGAATTAGAATCGATCAGACTCACTCTTCGCGAATTTTATTCCGCCGTCAAATGTATCTCAAATTTTTTACATTTTGTTTTAATAACCGGAATAACTAAATTCAGACAAATATCGTTATTCTCAAGCATGAACACTGTTTACGACATTTCTTTAGATAAATATTTTTCAACGATTTGCGGGTTCACGAAACAAGAGATACAATCGACTTTTTCTCAATATTTTGAGCCAACTCTCTTGGCTTTGAAACAAAAAGGGGAACTCAGCCAGAATTCTGCAGTTGATGACCTTCTCGACAACATTATTAAATGGTACAACGGATATTCATGGGGCGGTGAATCCGAGGTGCTCAATCCTTTATCGGTACTTAGCTTTTTTAAACAAAAATCATTCAAAAATTATTGGTATAAAACAGGATCATCATTACTTACGAGCCGGATATCCCAGAACGATATCGACTATTTCAAAGTATTCGGGCAAGACCTGTCCTTCAATGATTCTTTCCCTGAAATGGATTTGAACGACTTAAACGCTACCGTGCTCCTCATGCAGGCAGGATACCTGACAGTCAGAAGCGTCACCGGTTCAGGCAACTCCGAAAAATACCACCTTGAAATACCTAACAACGAAATTAGGGATTCGATACGCCGGGAACTATTGGCTGGTTTCCTAGCTCCCCAAAAAACATCCGATTATGAACAATTCCTAAACCAAAAATATATTCAATTCCTCGATGCTTTCGGAACCCGCGACGCGGATAAATGCGAACTGTACATTTCTGCTATCCTGGCCGGAATAATTCAGCGCAATCCTGGGAACCAACACGGCCAGCAAGACTCCGTGAAACAGAACGAATTCTGTTTTAGATCCATATTGCAACTTCTCCTGGAATTCGGCAACAAATTATCAATGCCTGAAGCCGCTTCCGATATAGGCAAGGCCGATCTGGCCGTACAGGGACCTCATAACGAATGGGTTGTCATAGAAATGAAGTTCGAGGCAGCAACTATCTCGAATAAAACTGCGGAAATGCCTGTCCCTGACAGCGAAATCGTCATAGGAAAGAGAACGAAATTTATAACCCGTAAACTCCAAACGATGATCAGAAATGCTTTTAAGCAGTTAACAGAAAAAAATTATGCAAAAAAATATCTCGTTGAATCCACTGACGTGTACGGAGCCGCCGTTGCTGTCTACGGCACGTCTGACGTGATGGTCAGATTCAAAAAAGTCGTCTGGTCCGACAAACAATCCAAAACCATTGCCGTCGTCTGACATTTTTACGCCGGGTAACGGATACTCCAGACAAACGCGCGAGGCCACGGCGCTCCCCTTTCGGCAGTCAAGACCCTAAAGCCTGGCTTCTCTCAGGCTTGCAGGGGCAACCACTTCCCGGGACTTCAGCGCAGGCAGTCTGCCGCAGCTGATCTACCCCGCCCTCCATCTTTGCATCCCTTGCCCGCACCTAACGTCCTCGGAAACCGGCATCCTGCAAAACCGCAGCAACGGCGACTTCTATTTCCCGAAAGCCGCTGGGCCCTGGAGTCACCTGCGCGCCCTGCCTCGGCCCGGCGCCGCTGGACGGCGCTCCCGAAGTCGCCCGGGGCGGGGGGCGCCGGAACTTCCGGCGCGCAAGCCGCTCCAACACCCGCATGAACGCCACTCCCTCCCTCCCCCGCCAGCCAGCCAGCCCGCCCGCCGGCCGGCCGGCCGACCCGCCAGCCAGCCTCGGACACGACCCGACCGTCTGCCGCGCGTCCGGATAAGGGTGTGCCTGTCGCGGCTACGTCCGCCCCTCGCCTCAGATCTCCGAGAGCGAGAGCGAGCACGGGAACCGGAACGGGAACTCGGCGCGTCGGGGATTGCACCAAAACGCCCGGATGCCTCTGGAAGCAGGTTTGAGCCTCCTGTCCTCCTTGGGGGAGGGTGCAACGCCGGGCAGCCCCGTTATTATTCGGCGAGCATATGCCGGTAATACTAGTGACACGGCCCCGGACAGCCTTTCGCCCATCACGCATGGCCTGGCGCCCCTCTCCCGCGGCGCCGCGCGAAGTCCGGCCGAACAGCAGCGCCCTTCCTCGCCAATATCTTTAAGAGGCCCTCGCCACGAGCCCGGCGACGGGAGCGCCGCCGCTTGAACCGGCGAGGGAGCCGGGCATACAAAGGCGGATTGCGCCCAAAGGCGAAGTCGTTTACAATAGTCTGCCTAGGGTTTCCGTATTCCGGACGCCATGTCGCCGTCTCCGAATCAGGGCCCGGCCGGCTGGCTTCCAGCAAGGCGCGTATCGAGAATATGGCTTTCGAGGTTTTCACAACCGTTATTTCGGCTCTGCCCCTGACGCGCTCCCGTTGTACGGGGTGCCGGGCGGAGGGCGCGGGAAACGCCCCGGACGGCGTTATGGCCGTCACCGAAGCCGCCCCGGAAATCGCCAAAGCGCCCCCGCAAGGCAATGGTATTTTTCCAAAACAGCATATAAAAAAACATCACGGAGCCATATTTCAGTTTTTGGGCTTTGCCCCCGATATGGCCGGAAGCCCCGCTGAACCCCAAACTGAACTCGCCAACCCGCCCATGGCGGAGAGGCGTCCCGACGGCATGCGCCATACGGAAGACGGCGCCTTCCGCGTTTTCGAGTTCAAATCAACCCCGAGCGAGCTCGGCGCCGTCAAGGCCGTCGAGTATCCTTCGACAGCGGCGGAGGCCAAATACTCGTTTGGCGAGAACCGGCGCGTGCCGCCCGTCATCACGATCATCTGTTACGGCTCCCTCGGGAGCCGCCAGGGAGCCTCCTGTCCCGGAGGATACCGCCGCGGGCCGGGTTACTTTCCGCTCGATGCGGACCGGGCCCGCCTGGGGGGCCTGCCCTGCTTCGCCGGGATCACCCGAAAGTTCCGCGATTAGGTTCGCTGGCCCGGCGGAAGAGGCCAAGCCTGCGGACGGGGCGATCGAGTCCCTCCTTGCGGAGTAAAGCACACTTGATTGCCGTTGCCGTCCAATCCATGAGCGGCGCCGGCAAGAGCCCGGAGGAAACAAGCGAGAAACTCAACCCCGATTTGTCCGAGGGCTCCAGAATCCCGAACTGTAGCGGCCTTAGGCATGCGGCTCCCTCCCCCTCCCTGGCTTCCGGCTTCCCTTTCCCCGACGCCAGGCCCTGACGCCCGGACGCGCCTCCCGGATGCGGGAAGAGGGAACGCGCCCGCGGGCAGTCTTGGCACGATGTTTGCGTTCCTCGCCTCGGAATGATTATCCTACCGGCACCCGACGGTCAAACCGGGAATAAGGCGCCTTTTGGCCTGGCCCGGGCCCCCCATCCCGCCCGGCTTTTGCCTTTCAACCGCCGCGCCCCCCCCCTCCAGGCACGCCAGCGCCCCGTCGGTCCGGCCAGTCGGCCGCGCTTCAGGCGCCGGAGGGGGACGGTCGCCTCCCGCAAAAGCAACTCTCCCTTGGGGCCTCATGCCCCTGAACTCTCCCTTGGGGCCTTATGCCCCTGAACTCTCCTTTGGGGCCTCATGCCCCTGAACTCTCCCTTGGGGCCTCAAGCCCCTGCTTCCCCCCGGAACTCCCGAAACCCCATTAAGCCCTTAACTCTCCCGGTTTCGAGCGCCCGCGCCTGAAACCGCGGCACGCCGTCGCGGCGCCCGCGCCCCGGCCTATTTCCGCCCCGTTCCAAAGCGGTGCCATGCTCCCCTATGACTCCAAGCAGTAAGGCCTCAGGGCCAGCTCTCCGAAAGGCGGGTCCGGAACCGTCCCCGCCGCTCCGGGACGCCATTGCCGGGCGGGGCGAAGGATGCTAGTCGAACTCCAGGTACGGAACCTCGCCCTCATAGAGACGCTCTCGCTCTCATTCGGGCCGGGGGCAAACGTCCTCACCGGCGAGACGGGGGCCGGCAAGAGCATCCTGGCAGGTGCCCTGGGTCTCCTCCGGGGCGGCAAGGCCTCGGCGGACATGGTCCGGGCCGGGGCGGGCGAGCTCGCCGTCGAAGCCCTTTTCGCCCTCTCGGGTCCCGAGACCTTCGAGGGTCTCTTCGCGGCCCAGGGCATAAACCCCTCGGACGAGATCATCCTGAAGAGGACCGTGCTCCCTTCCGGGAGATCCCGCGCGTGGCTGAACGGCAGCCTCCTTACGGTAGCCCAGCTGTCCCAGTGGGGCGAGGAGCTCCTGGCGCTCTCCGGGCAGCACGACCAGCAGAGCCTGCTCAATCCGGCCCGCCAGCTGGACTTCCTGGACGCCTTCGGTGGGCTGGGGCCGCTTTTGAAGGAGATGGCCGAGCTCCACCGCGCCAGGGAGGCGGTAAGGCTCCAGCTCGCCGCCGCCGAGGCGGAGATTAATGAGCTCCAGGACCGCAAGGACTTCCACGACTTCCAGCTGGCCGAGATCAAGCGCGTGAACCCCCAGCCCGGGGAGGACGACGATCTTATGGCCCTGAAAGCCAGGGCCAAGGAGGGCGCGAGGCTTTCCGGCCTCCTGGACGAGGCCATGCGCCACTTCTACGGCGACGACGGCGTCCTGGGCCGGCTCGACCGCCTGGCTTCCCTCCTGGACAAGGCCTCGGCGGTGGAAGTGTCCCTCGCCCGCGCCCTCGAGGGCGTCCGGGAGGGCGCGGGCGCCTTGGGCGACGCCGCGAGGGACGTGAAGGACGCCCACAGGTCCATAGGCAAGGACTCCGGCGGCCTCGACGAGGCGGACGCCCGCCTCTCCTCCCTGGCCAGGCTCAAGCGCAAGTACGGGCCCACCCTGGAGAACGTCATATCCCGCTTCGAGGAGCTCAAGGGCGAGAAAGCCCGCCTGGAGACTCTGGATCTGGACCGCCAAACCTTCTCGAAGCGGCTCGCCCTCGCCGTGAAGGCCGCGGGCGAGGGCGCCTCCAGGCTCCACGCGGCGAGGCTGAAGGCTGCGGCCGCTCTCTCAAGGGAACTCACCGGCACTCTGGGCTCCCTGGGCTTCCCCAAGGTGGAACTGAAAATCGAACTCGAGGCCCCCGAAGAGGCCGCCATGGGCTCGGCCTGCGGGGCCAAGGGCGCGGACCAGGCGGTCTTCCTCTTCTGCCCCAACCCGGGCGAGGGCTTCAAGCCGCTCTCCAGGATAGCCTCCGGCGGCGAGCTCTCCCGGGTCATGCTGGCGCTCAAGACCGCCCAGGAGCCCAACTCCGACCAGAGCCTGGTCTTCGACGAGATAGACTCGGGCCTGTCGGGCAACACGGCCGGCAAGGTCGCCGCCAAGATGGCCGAGCTCGCCAGCCGCCAGCAGGTTTTCGTCATAACCCACCAGCCGCTCATGGCCGCCATACCGGGCAAGCACTTCCTCGCCGAGAAGAGTCCCGACGGAGGCAGGACCCATACGGTCATAACCGAGCTCGCCCCGGACCAGAGGCTCCAGGAGGTTGCAAGGATGCTGGACGGCTCCCAGCCTTCCCCCCAGGCCCTGGCCCTCTCCAAGAGGCTTCTGGGCGAGGTCTCCTGAGAAGCCCCCTCTCCGGCGATGCCGGAGAAGTCCGGGGCATCCAAGAATGCGCGGGGGGAGACGGGGGCATCCGAGCGCTAGCGAGCGCCCGCGGGAAAATACAAGGGCTTCCTCGGACGGGACTCGGGACGCCCAATAGGCCTTGCAGGGCCGGGACAGCCTCAACATTCCCGCCTTCATGCCGTACTTTCGGGAGCGCAGGGCAGCCTCTTTGAATTCTCAGGCGTTCAGGCACCCTTGAGGCTTGAATTCTCTAAAACCTGAAGCTCCCGCCTTTAGAATTTGCTCCCACCCTACGCCGGCCGGCCTCCTTCCCGACCTTGGCTCCCTCCCGACCTTGGCTCCCTCCTGAACTTAGCCCCCTCCTGACGCTGGCCTCAAGCCTGACGCTGGCCCTCAAGCCTGACGCTGGCCTCCAGCCTGACGCTGGCCCTCAATCCTGACGCGGGATCCCTTCCGAACCTTGGCCGCCATCTCCCGTTGGCCCCCCCTCCGTCGCCTCCCGCTGCAACATCCCCGCTCCTCCCACGCCGCCTCTTCCCCTGGGCATCGCCCCTAACATCTCCGTCCCCCCATCGTGCCAACTCGGCCCCTCCACCCATCCCGCCTATCAGCCTTTCCCCGCGTCACCCTCTGAGAGAAACCCCCTGCCCGAGTCGCAAAAATTGACGCCGACATCCTTGAGGGCCTCGCTCGCGCCGAGAGCCGCCCCCCTCCCCCCTCCGCCTAGGCAGCCGAAGTTAGCTGGACGCCCCAGCCTCTGTTATAATATTGTTCAAACCCCTATGCGGGCGGCCTTGCCGTCCGCGAGCTTCTCACTCTTTTCCGGGCGCTGGCGCTGCGGGGGAAACTTAAATCCCCTCCCGATAACCCTTTCCCGAGCCCAATGCGGCGCGAGAGGCCCGGTCCGACGCGAACGGTGCCGTACGGCCCCTTGCGAAACAACGAGGAACGGCCATAATGATTAAACGGATCCGCTTCACTGCTATCCCCATCTGCCTCTGCCTGATCCCGTCCGGCGCCCGCGCCGCGTCGCTGGCGGCCCTGGTGGCGGCGCTCTTCGCCGTTGCGGCCGCCTCCCCGGCCTTGGCCCAAGGCTCTTCCGCCTCGGAAAGGACGTCAGCGCTCCCGGGCGCCGTCGATTTCGGCGTCGATCCCGCTCCCGCGGATCCGGCGGCCCCCGCGACCCCGCCCGATCCCGCTGCCCCCCCCTCCCCCGCGGCGCCTGCGGCGGACCCTGCGGCGGACCCTGCGGCGGCGACGCCGGCCGCTCCACCGGAGGCCGCGCCTGCGGCGGGGCATGACGAAGCCGCGCCTGCAGACCCCCACGCCGACCAGGCGGCCGGCCACCCTGCCCCCTCCGGCCACGGCGGCAACCCATGGACGGCCGCCGCGGCCATGACCGCCTTAACGGACGGGAACGCCCGCTTCGTCGGCGGCGGCCCCTCCTGCCGCGACCCCCAGGCCGGGAAAAACCTCCGCCGCGAACTCGCGACCGAGGGCCAGACGCCCATGGCCGCGATCCTCTCCTGCTCGGACTCCCGCGCCCCCGTGGAGGACATCTTCGACATGAGCTTCGGCGACATCTTCTCGATCCGCGCCGCCGGCTCCGTGCCCGGAGTCGACCAGCTCGGGAGCATCGAGTACGCCGTAGCCCACCTGGGCGTGCCCGTCGTGGTCGTTCTATCGCACACCAAGTGCGGCGCGATCACCGCCGCCGTCCAAGGCGCTAACGAGCCGGGCAACCTGGGCGAGCTGCTCCACAAGCTCGATCCAATCTCCCAGGCCGTCCAGGGCGTGGCGGACCCCGACAAGATCAACGCCGCTGTCTACCTGTCCGCCAAACGCTTCAGCGAGCAGCTCCCCGCCCTCAGCCCGGTCATCAAGGAAGCCCTGGACGCGGGCAAGGTAACCATCGTGGACGCCGTCTACGACATCGACACTGGCCAGGTCCACTTCCACCCCTAGCCGGCTTCCCCCGCCGGCCCCTTCCGGAGGCATCGCATGCCTAAGTCACCGTCGCAGGGGGCGCCCCAAAGCGCCCCCGTGGCCCGCCGCCCCCGCCTGACGCCTGCCGCCGCCGCGGCCATGGCGTTCGCCGCCTCGCTGGCCCTGACGCTTGCCGCGGCGCCCGCCGCCGTAGCCCAGCAGGGCCCGCCCCAGCAGGCCGCCCCCCTGACGCCGCCCCCGGTACAGGGCCAGACCCAGCAGGCCGCCCCCCTGACGCCGTCCACGGTGCAGGGCCAGCCCCCCGCCGCCGGCGGCGGCGGGGCCGGGGCGCTCCAGAGCCTGGACCGCGCCACCGCCGCCCACACCGTGGGCGACAACGTGACGGCCATGCTGTCAATATGGGACGCGATGGAGTCCGTCTGGAACTTGATGGGCGAGATGGGCATCAGGAACGCGGCCTTCATTCTGGAGGAGCCGGAGTTCTTCGGAGTCTACCAGCCCAAACAAGGCCAAGATTTCCAGCCGGGCGAGCTCATCATCCTCTACTGCGAGCCCTTCGGCTACACCATGAGGAAGGAGCCCGACGGGACCTACACGAACTCCCTCAGATGGTCCTTCAAGATCCTCGACCAGGACGGCAACTCGCTGGGAGGCCAGGAAAACATCGGCCCATACACCCACGGCGGCTACCGGACCTTCACGACGGAGAAGATGCTGGCGCTCACCATCAACCTGAGCCAGTTCCCGGCCGGATCCTACGTGCTTTCGGTCACCATAACCGACGACTTCAACACCCAGAAATCCGTGGAAATCCAGAAGCCTTTCAACATATTGGGAGCCATCCAGTAGCCCCCCGGCAAGCGCCCGGCCCCCCGCCTTCGGCGGGGGGGGCCCATGGCATCGGCCGTGCCGCCCGCCGGCCCGCCCCCCTCTCGGAAGGTTCAGGGCCTGAACGCCGTATCCCCGGAAAGGCCCCGGCATAGCCAGACGGCCAGGACAGGCCCCGGACCGGGCCCAGGAAGCCGGGCTCCCTTGGCTGGCCCTCGCTCCAGCGCGGACGAGATAATCTCGTGACTATCGTGCCCCCCCCCAAGCAATATCCTTCCGGCGATCCCGAGGCCGCTTCCAAGCCGCCCAAGCCTTTTCCCGCCGTTAAGTTCTCCCTGTCAATAGACTAAGAAACTCGCACGGCACCTTCCCGTCAGCCTCTCCTGATTTCAGGCTCTCACTATGGACCAGATTTCCCACCCCCTCCCCGCCCCTCCCGTTTCCTCAGTTTCCACGGTTTCCGCAGTTTCCGCGCTTTCCCCCGCCCTTTGCCCCCCCGCCCCCATTCCGGTTCAGGCTCCAGGCCGATACGGCGGGTTCGGAACGGCCGGGGCGTCCCCCACACAAAGCCTCGCGGG
>JAIRZX010000390.1 GCA_031267005.1 Deltaproteobacteria bacterium | reverse complement strand
AACGGCCAGTTCGATGCCCTGGAAGCCAGGATGAACGGCAAGTTCGATGCCCTGGAAGCCAGGATGAACGGCAAGTTCGACACCCTGGAAGCCAAGGTCGCCGGGCTTACGACCAGGATTTCCGGGCTGGAGACCAGGATGTCCGGCTTTGAGACCAGGATGACCGGCTTTGAGTCCAGGATGACCGGGCTCGGGAACAGGATGGACACGTTGTTCGCTTCAGTCATGGAAATGAGAAAGGATATCGACGGGTTGAAGGGCGCCCAGGGCGCGCCTGCATCTTCCGGAACGGCCCGGCGGCGCCTCCATTCGGGCGTTCCGGCCAGCCCGGCGAGCCCGGGAACGGCGCCCCCCGGCCCGACGAGCCCCGGCCCGACGGCCCAGGCCCCCGCCGGACCGGGGGAGCCGCTCGTCGAGTGACCGCCCGGCCGCTGGTCCCGCCATTCGCGCGCTCCCTCACAGGGTCGCGGGACGCCCCGCCCGGCTTGCCCAGCGACGCGGCGGGGTCGCTGTCCAGTCGGCCTGAGACCCGTATCTACGGCAGCAAGCGCCCTCCTTCCAGGCCCCTTGCCAGACGGCGGCTCCCTGCGGCGCGGGGCGGGAACCTAAGCGGCATCCAGGCCCGGCCCCGGAGCGGCTGAACGGGCCCTCCGGGGCAGAGGCGCCCGCGGCGGAGCCAACCGGGCCGGGGATCACGCGCGAAGGAAGCAAGCGTCCCGTCGGCTCCGGCCGCGGGCCAGTTACGGAGTTGCCGGACGGGCCGGGGACGCTGACAGGGGCAAAGGCGTTAGGACCGTCGCTGCAGTCGCCAAAGTTAAAAAAGGCTTGCCGCCGCTCGCTTCAAATACCCGCGCTTCAGCGGCGGCATTCCATGCCCGCCAGGTATCCGTCTGCGGGTATGAAAAACAGGGTCTTCACGGAAATGCATTCGTCGCGGCCAGCGTGGCGGGCAACGGACCCATTGGGATTTCCGCGTGACGGAAGCCACGCGTCCGGCGGAGGAAACGAGCCGGATGGGGGGGGCCAGTCCAAGACGCCCCCGGAAGCCATGCTCACGGGCCCGCAATCGAAAACGGGCCGTCCCCGGGCAAGGGGAACCGGGCGACCGCCGCCCTCAGCCCTCAGCCCGGAGCCCGCTCGGCTCCGGCATCGGGCCCCGCCCGGCTTGGCGCCGCCTTCCGAGCTCCCCGAGCAGCAGAGCCGCAGGGCCCCGTCCGTCGCTACGCCGCGTTCCAGTATCCCTGAACGGTGGCTACGGGACGCTTCCGGCGCGGCTCCGCTTTCCGGCATCACAGCGGGGACCGCGTCCGCGCGGGGACCGCCGTCAGAAATCGAAACTGACAGCGATGGAGCCGGAGAACACCTTTCGCTGGCCCAGATACCCCTTCGCCCCGAAATCTATGGACAACGGGACGGACTCGACGGACTCGGACGGCCTGAAAGACGCCCCGATCTCCCCTATTCCCGTTCCCCCGCGGAGGGACGGCCTCCGTATGGGCACCCCGTACACGGAGGCCGCCATCTCCCGTCGGCCTCGCGCTCGTAAGCGGCCCCGGCGTAGAGGGACGCGCGCGCGGAAGGCCTGCAGGAAAGCTTCCAGCCGACACGGACCCTGCTCGAGTCGGCGTCTTCGAAGGCCACGGGTTCCCCGGCGGAAAGCCTTGCCGTCCCGCCCTCCTGGCGCGTCCATACGTACTTGGCGTAGACCTCCAGCGAGGCCATGTCCGACACGACCCACGCGTAGCCTATGCCCGCGTGCGCGCCGTAGTACGAGCTGGCAAGTTCGTAGGAGGCCGCGACGCCTTCCTCGCTCCTCAAATCGCCGCTCCCGTAGTCGGTCCGGACGCGCCCGGAGGCCTCAAGGTAGGCCCCGCCCGGACCGGGGCCGCCGAAGTCCATGCGGGCCATGAGCCCGCCGCCAGCGTGGCGCGCGCCGCCGCTCCCCCGTACCGGGGGCGGAGGAGGCGAAGGAGTTGCAGGCGTCGCAGGAGCCCTCGCCGTACTCGACGAATGGCGCAAGCGTCAGTGTCCCGCGCCCGATCCCTATTCCGAATGCGACCCCGGCCGCCAGGACCGTCCCAGAGACGTCCACGTGGGATCCCGTGTCGTAGCGGGAGCGCCCTGCGGAAGCCGCCGCGAAGGCGGAAACTGCCACGCCGTTGGATTCGGCGGCAACGGTTCCGCCGCCGCCGTTCTTCAGGTCGGCGAAACCTCCAAACACCCTCTCGACCCATTCCACCCCGTCCGCCATCGCGAGGTTGCCCGAGACCATGAGAGAGCCGCCGACGGCTACCTGATTATTCTTTTCGACGTACGCCCCGTAAACTTTTGACGCCCGTCTGCCAGCCAAGTCGACCGTGTTGCCTGACGCATTTTTATCTTCCGTCGCATTGGAGTCGGAAAAGAAATACGAGCCGTAAGCGTTAAACCCTCCGAGGCTGGCGCAGCCTGTTACGAAAAGCTTGTTGCCGCCGAGGGAGTCGATCCAAGCGTAGAAGTCGCCGTCTGGGCTGTTGCCGTAAACGTCGCCGGTGGCCGTTCCGGGGAAAACAACAATATGTTCCTCCGCGTGCGCCTACCCGCATGAAAGGGCGGCGCAGGCGGCGAGAAGCGACGCGGCGGGGAGTATGGGTCTTAACTGGCTGCGGCGGCAGGGCATCGTCTCTCCTTAGCGCGGGCTTTACAGAGGCCGGCACCACGCGCCCGGCAACAAGGCGCCGGGAGCTGCACGGCGCTGCGGTGCGCAGCGGCTCGGGCCTGTAGGGCAGGATCGGGTCAGGCGGAGGGCAACGGAGCCCGCAACCGCGTCAGGGGGCGCCGTGGGCGGGCTACTTGTACAGGGGGTCGTACCAGAAGGGCTTGGGCGGGAGCGCTGGGAGCTCCGGGACGGGCCGCGACTCGATATTCCGCCCGTCCGGGAGGCCCCGGTAGGCCACGGCCTTCCAGGGGCCGTCGGCTATGCGGGCGACGGGCGAGACGAAGAACTCGTA
>JAIRZX010000384.1 GCA_031267005.1 Deltaproteobacteria bacterium | reverse complement strand
TCAATTTCACGTCAGCCACGCGTTCAGCCGCGCCTCCGCAACCGGGGCCGCGGCCCGGGGACCCAAGCCCCCGGCCTGGAGAAATGCCAAAGCCGCCAAAACCAGAAGCCAGGAAGCTGGAGATCTCAGACGCCGCAGGGGGCGTTGCCCGAAAGCCTTCCGGGCCGCCCGACCCCTCCGCCTTCCCGGCCCTCCGGACGGGAGACGGCAAACTCCCCCTTACGCCGGAATTCGAGCGTTTCCACAGGCCCTGGGCCACCACGCCTTCCCCTCCCAAGGCGCCCGGCGCCCGGGTTCCCGAAGAACCGGGATACGACAATCCTGGAGCCGAAGGCCCGGGATCCGGAGAAGCTGGATCCGAAGAACACGGCGCCGAAGGCCGGGGAACCCCGGAGCCTGACTTCGATGATTCGAGACCGGTTGTGATGCTGGCGGACGTGGACATCGAAATGCCGGACATCCCGTATTCGCGCGACTATTCTTTCATTGCCAGGATTCTTGCGAATGAGGACCCCCGCCCTTGGCCGCCGCTTTCCGAGTCGCCGCGTAGCGGCGCGTTCGGGAAGGGCGGGTCAGTAGTTCACCCGGGGCCGTCCCCCGCCTTTTCGGGCGCTTTCGACATCCCGTCCTCCGCGCCCTCCAAATCCCACGCCCCCTCCAAGTCTTCCGCCCCCTCCAAATCCTCCAAGACGGCACTGGAATTGAAGGGCAATTCCGGTAACGCCTTTTCCGCGGACTGGCGGTCTGTTCGGAAAGCGCGCTTTGCCTTCATGCCACATAGGGCCCTGGCCCCCGAGGAGAGGGCCCTTGCGGAAATCCGCGCGCGCGTCTGGTCGAGCGTAGGCGACAACTCCCCCGGTGCCGACGGGCGCGGCACCGCCGAGGTTCCGAAAAGCCCCGCCCCGCCCCGGGAAGACCCCCGCGCCCCCGTCGGCGGCTGGTACCCGAATCCGTTAAAGCGCTCCCTTGACTCAGTCTCCGGACAGAGCGACGCTCCCGCTGGGGATCATCGCGGGGACTTCGGGAACTCCGGAAAACGCGGTAAAACGGTTGGCTCCGGTGACCTTCGAGCCGGTAGTTCCCGCGAAGGCCCGGCGACCGCCGAAAAGCCCCTCCATCCTGGCGGCCTTCCGGAAGCGCCCGCCAAAAAGTGGTGGAGGCCCTCCAGGTAAGCAGGGGTCCTGCTTGGGGCTGATGAGATTGGAGTCTGCGGTTGCTCGCCTCCTCCCGCTCCCGCCTGGATGTTTCTTGGCTTTTCGTCGCCTTCCGTGCCTTTCCCTTTCCCCTGCCTTTCCCCTGCCTTTCCCCGGACTTCCCCTGACCTTTCCCCGGACTTTCCCCGGCCTTTCCCCGGACTTTCCCCGGACTTTCCCTGACCTTTCCCCGGACTTTCCCTGACCTTTCCCTGCCCTTCCCTGACTTTCCCCGGCCTTTCCCCGGCTTTTTCCAACTTTTCTCGGTTTATTCCGCCCTTTTCCGTCCCTTCGCTCCGCGCCTTTCTCGCGAGTGAACGCTTAATTTTTTCCCTCTCCCCTCCCGCCATCCCCGCCTTATTCCCCCGCTTCCCCTTCCCGATCTACCGGCCCCGCCGGACGCGACTTTTTTTGCCTGCAGCCGAAAAGTCCACGGCAAGGCAAAACAGTCAGGCATTCGGGCCGCAATCACGTAACCCCCGCCCCCATAAACCCCAGCTTCGGTTAAGAATACGCGGCCCTAGCCGCGCCCCGCCCTGCCCTTCGGGCATGAGGACCAACCCCGTGACTGGCGAAGAGGACAAGCAAGTTTCCGGCGGCTTTCGGCCCGCTGATTCTTCCGTAACGGCCGCGGGTGGCTCCCCGGGCTCCAGCCCAGAAGTCTCCGGAGCCGGAATCGACGAGCCCGAAGCTCCCGGGCCCGAGGTTTCGAGCTACGGGGGATCCGGCCCCGATGGTTCGGACGCCGGGGGTTCCGGCCCCGAGGGCTCCAGGCATGAAGGGTCAGGCGCGCAAGGCTCAAAGGCCGACGCTCCCGGGCCGGGAAGCGCCGGGCCCGCAAGCTCCATGCCGGATGGCCCCAAGCCCGCCGGGTTTAACTCCGGGACGGCCGCGGCCCAGGCTTGCGGACGGGGGAATGAGGCGGCCCCGCCTTCCCGGCTTCCGCGTCTAGACGCCAAGCTGGGTCCCCTTAAGGCGGCCGCCCCGCCGCCCGTCCGCCGCCCGGGGGTGTCCGAGCCCGGGCCCTCGGCTCTGGCCGCGCTTTCCAGGGGGCTGTCCTTCGAGGACGTTGACCGGTCGAGCCCGGCCGCCATCGTGGTGAACTTCGCCGTGAACGGTGCCAGGCGGTCAGTTTCACTGGAAGAGATAAGGGGGCGTTACGAGGGCGCCCTGGAGCTGCGCTCCCCGGGGGATCTGGCGTCGGAGCCCGGTTTGGCGATTTTGCCGGACGGGAGCTTCACGACCCGGTCCAGGCTCCTCTCCGGGGACCTTTCCGGTCGCGGGGCATCCCTGGAGAGGGCGATGGAGGGCGAGGGCGACCCACGCGTCAAGGCAGCCTTCGCGAGGGAGGCGCTTGAGCTTAAAACTCTAGCGCCTTTGACGGACCCCTTGGAACCGGAATACGGGCTCCAGCACCGCTGGATTCCCCCGCGCGTCGCTCGGGAGTTCCTGCGCCGGTTCGGCTTCGATTTCGAGCCCGAAGGCGGCGGCCCCGCCTCGGCCGCGCCCTGCGGCGGCTTACGGGACTCCCTCCGGGACCACTTGCGGGGGATGGCGGTTAAGGGGGAGTGGCCCGTGCGGTTCCAGCGCCTCCGTATGATAGAGCGCCTGGAGTCCCTCTTCGACGCCTGGGTGCGCGCGGGACGGGAGTTGTTCTCCCTGGCCGGGACCTACTCCTCCCGCCTGGCGGGGAGGCTCCCGCGGGCCCTGGAGCCGGATCCGCTGGACATAGGCGAGTACCTCACGGGGGATCTCGTATTAAAACCGTTCCAGAACAGGGCCGCGAGGGCCCTGGCGCTCGAAGGCAAGGGCGTGCTGGCATTCGGGCCAGGGGGCGGCAAGAGGGCCTGCGCGCTGGGCCTCTGGGCCTGGATGGCAAAGCACGGGGCGGCCAAGAGGATGCTCGTGTGCGTGCGGGCGGGCGATGCGGCGCGCTGGGAGGCGGAGTGCCGGAGGATGTTCCTCCCCGAGGTGCTGGAGCGGGAGGTATCCGTATTGGGCGCGAAAGGCCCCGCCGCAAGCCCCGGGCGGCCGCTTCCCCGGGAGGCGCTGGAGGAGCTGGAGCTCGCCGCCTCGTCCTCCCGCGCGCTCGTCGTAATGCCCCGCGAGCTATTGGCCGCCATGAGGCTCAAGCCCGTGAGCCGCGGCAGCTTCGCTCTCGCCCAGTCGCGCTTCTGCCCGATGAAGGGACGGGAGCTGGAGTCCTTCGCCAGGACGGGCTGGGGCGAGGACCCCCGCGCCCCCTTCTTCGAAGACGCCGGGTTCGACGCGGTGGTCTTCGACAGGGCGCACCTGTACAGGTGGACCGTCTCCGGCAAGGCGGGGGGCGGGGAGATTTCGCGTTCCAGGCGCCGCTCCCCCCAGCGCGTCGCTGTGAACCTCGCCTCCAAAGCCTTCGCCTCACGCAGCGCGAACGGGGGCCTGGGCACTTACCTCCTAACTTCCGCCCCCGTGGAGTGCTCGCCTTTGGACATTTTCAGCCTCATGCCGCTGTTCTGCGATCCCTCCGACTTCGAGAGGACGGGCATCGAGACGCTGGACGACGCCAGGCGACTCTTCGGCCGCTCGCGCGCCGTCAAGACCGGCCGCTGGAGCCGGGCCGAAGACGAAGAGGTTGAAGGCGAGTCGCTCCAGGGCTACCGCAACCTCGGTGCGCTGAGGGACGTCTACCGCCGTTTCGTGGTCTTCGAGGGGGGCGAGCTGTCCTGGGACGCGGGGGCGGGGGCGGTTCCGGCATCCCTTGCCGCCGCGGGGGGAGCGTCCGGCGCGGATGGCCCGGGCTGTTCCGGGGGCGGGCACGGGGAGCGCGGCACCGGCGCCGCGGGGGACAATGCCGGAGGGGTGGCAGCGGACGGCGCGTACGGCGTCCGTGACATTAACGACGGCGCCGTTGCCGCTCCGGGCGGGTCCGGCAGGGCGGAAGCTGATAGGGGACCCGGCGGGGAAGGAGGGAAAATTTCCGCTCGGCCGGGCGCGTGCCCCGGCAGACTCGATTCCACTGAAGCGTCTCCCCGCGGCAGCGCTTCCGGAGCTTCTCCCTCGTCTCCCGAGTCTTCAGCATCTCCCGAGCCTTACGCGTCATCCGCTTCTCCCGAGTCTTCAGCATCTCCCGAGCCTTACGCGAAATCCAAGGAGCCCTCGCCGTCCGCGCCGTCCGCTGCAACAGCGTCAGCGTCCTCCTCCTCCTCCTCCTCCTCCTCCTCCTCCTCCTCCGCCGCCGCCGCCGCCGCCGCCGCCGTCTCGCCGGACATCTCCTCAGCCTCCTTCTACAACAGACCGCCGACCGTGAGGAGGCCTTTCGCGCTCATGCATTCCGTGCCGGGCTGGGAGGGCTGGGGCGAAGGCAGAGGCTGGGAGGGCTGGAACTTAGCGGAAGGGGAAGGCGGCCAGGGTGTATGCGGCTTTGCCGGGCGCGGCGGGGCGGACTGGGAGGCGGCGGCGGAAATGGTCCGCCGCCCGGGCGAGATCATAGAACGCGTGAGGCTCATGCCTTCGCAGCTGGAAGCCTCGGCGAGGATGGGGGAACGCGCCCGGGAGCTGGAAAACGGGGAGGGCGCCCGTTCGGGGGCGGGGTGGATGCGCTCGTCCGGAATGATGTCGGAGCTCATGCGCTCCCAGGAGCGCGCGGCGGTGGCCCCCGACTGCCTGGAGGGCTGGACCACGTTCCTGTTCAGGAAGGCGGGATTCGCCGAGCTCGCGAAGGCGCGGGACGCGCTTCCCGAGCGCTGGCCGGTCTCCTTCCTGGACGAGGTGACCGGCAAGCGGCATTTCCGCCGCAGGCGTGTGAGGATCGCGATCAGCTTGGGCCCGGGCGGCCTCCCGTCCCTTCGGGTGCCGGAGGACATGGAGGGCCCGCTTTTGAGGCGCCTTTCCGGGCTGGGTGTGTCGGAAGGCGGGATAACGCATCCGGTCGGCCCCAAGTGCGCGCGGCTTCTCGAGGTCATGCGGGGCTATTTGGACTCGGGCGGCCGCCAGGCGGTCCTCGCCGGGGGAAGGTACCTCCAGAAAAGGACCAGGCGCGTCATAGCGGACGCTCTGGGGCTCCAGCTTTCGGAAGTGGGGGCTGCGGACTCTTCGGAGGGCGGCGGCGCGGTCCTGGCCGCCGCCGTAGATGCCTACCTCAGGGGGGAGCTGAGGGTGCTCGTCTGCGACCATAAGGTCGCGCTCCTTTGCGATCTGAGGGCCTGTTCGGCCGCGGTCCACCGCCTGACTCTCCCCTGGACGCCCGCGCCTTTCGCGCGGCCGCTGCCTGCTTTCGCCCCCCCAGCTCCCTTCGGGCCGCCCGCGCCAACCGGACCAACAGGCCATTCGGGCAACCCCACTCCAGGCGCGTCGGCGGGCGGAAGGGCGCTGGGGGCGCCGGTTGCCGTTGGGGACGAGATCTTCTACCTCGCGGAGGGCACGCCGGAATTTTCCCGAAAGGCATTCCTGGATATCGACGCCGGGTGGATGGGGAAGCTCCTGTCAGGGGCGGCCCGTTACGTGCCAAACCCCTGCGCACCCGATTCCGAGGCCTATCTGGACATGCTGGAGCCGGGCCCGGAAGCGGCGCTGGACCGACGCGCGGCCCGTGAGGCGCGCGCCGAACGCGCCAGCTCGGAGGAGCTGAAGCTCCGGCTCGCAGGGATTTTGAGGCACATGACAGAGATAAGGGCGGAGGGCCTCGGGGAGGCCACTTCCTCTGGGCGGGGGGAGGCAGGCGCTGAGAGGAGCCGCGCCGCGTTGCGCGAGCTAAAGGAGGCCGGGGACAGGCGCCGCGCGGAGCTGGACGCGGCTGGGGCGGAATTGAATCGCCTGCTCATGAAAAACTACCGGAACGGCAAGATCTTCCGGAGGCTCGCGGACGAAAAGGCAGAGCTGGACTGCGAACGGGAGCTTCTCGGGCTGAGGGAATCGGCTTCGGAGGAGGCGGCCCGGCGGGCCGTCCGGGAAGCGGGCGGGACCGGAAAGCCCGGGGAAGCTGGCGGGGGGCATTCCGGAGCGTGGCTCCCGGCGGGGGACCGGGCGGGCCCGGAGGCTGCCGCCGCGAGGGACGCGGGCTTCTTGGGCGGGGCGCGGGCCTATCTGCGCTCCATGGCCGAAAAGGGCCTGCTTTCCTTCGATCCGGGGCTCATGGACTGCCTGGACGATGTGGCCGTATGCGCGGACGGGACCGTAGCGCGGGCGGGCGACAGGTTCCGGAGGCCAGGCCCCGGAGGGGTGGCGGACGTGGAGGCGGTCTCCTTCGACCATCTCGCGAGGACAGTTTCCGTGAGGGTCCTGGGACTGGCGGACTGGCCTCCCGCCGGGACGGCGCCTACCGAGACGGAGTTTTCCTTGAAGCCTTCCTTCGCGGAGGCGCGCCTCGGGAAGGCTCCTTTCGCGGAGGCGCCTTTCGAGAAGGCGCCCATGGACGAACTCTCCAGGTGGGAGCGGCTCCCTTCCGGGCCCTGCGCGCCGGACGGCGGCAAGCCTCCGGGAAGCTGAGGCGCTCCTGGCGGCAGGGCTCCCGCCGGGCGGGCTCTGGTCAGGGAAACGCTTGGGACTCGCCGCCAGGCGCCGCCTTCTCCGGGGACGCGAATAGCGCGTCGGGCGTCCGGACCGCATTCCCGTCCCGCTCGCCTGCCGACGCCAGCGCGGCGAGCCAGTTCAGGAGGTCCGTCCAGGCGCGGAGGGCGTTTCTGGCGTCCTCGCCCCCGCTGTTCCCGAGGGCTTCCAGTGAGTCGGGCCCGGTGAAGTTCCCCCAGGGATCGCAAGAAGCCCGCGGCACCCTCGAGCTGGGCAGGGGCTCCGCATGGACAGTCCTCCGGTTCCGGCGGCCGGGCCTCCGCATCAGGACTCTGGATGCAATAATGACTACATTTTTGAAAGTCATGATATTAAATACCGTATGTCAATGTATCAATGGTAAAAAATTTATCGGTGTACGTTCACTGGCACAAGGGTGGATGTACCGTGTCAGGAAGGAGTCGGTCTTCAGGCAGGTGGGGAGCAGTCCCGGTGGGGGCGGGAGGCTGTCTTGGCGCGGGGGACGGCGTTCCCGGCGGGGGCGGAGGATGCATTGAGGCAGAGGAGGCTGTCCAGGGGCTGGGCCCGAGACCTGGGGGTGCGAGGTGGTCGTCTACCCCGCGAACGGATACGGTGAACAGTATCCGTTCGCGGGCCTGGCCTGGGGCCTAGACAGCCCCTGACTGCTCCGTGAACGAAGTATCTGCTCATATTCCGGTGGTTATCGGGAACCGTCCATTGGTTAACCCATCGCCAAGCATATTCAATCTTATGCCAGAATCGTTAAAAACGATTAGATCCTTTTCCGAGTTCTGGTGCCATTACTTATTCAGCATCCGTTCAGGAAAATGGCGAGGGAGCGGGTGAAGGCGGACTGTCCAGGGAAATCTGGGCTGGACATGAATGACGCCGCCGCAATAATTCGGCGGGGACAGGGGGTTATGCCGAAGACTTAGAACATAATTGTGCAGAAAGATATCTTTTATCAATTTTGATGAACTATGGTCGATTTTTGTTCTTTAGCTGTACCGCCGCAACCGCTTGTTAACGGCAGGAACGAGGCGTCCAACTGATCCCATGCAACCGGGCGGAGATTTATCGCGGCGGCGTCATACATGATGAAACCGTAAAATGTCAGTGCGCCTACCCGGACCTGGCGACGTCCTTCAGTCTCTAGTCCAAAGCGGTCCCAGAGGAAGACAAAACGTACCAGTTGTTGGGGTGTGATAATTCAGCCCACCTGTTTCTTTCGCCAATTCTCCACCAAGTTCTTCATCATTAACCACTCGTTGACTTTTTACGGTTTCGTCATACATTATACTACAATTAAAGTAGCAACGCTCTAGGACATGGCAGGTTCCTTCGCCAAGATTTTCGCGATTCACGAAGTGTCGTCGGATGGCTTCCTGCCGAGCGTGTTCAGGATTCCTGGCTCCGCATTCCTGTAGTCGCAGCGCCTCGACTTGCCGGAGCTGGGGTTGTCCGGGAGACCCTCGCCCCCCGCTTCCCGACCGTGTCCGGGTCCATTTGGAGATCCTTGCCGATGTCGTGTCGCTCATGCCCTCTCGGCTCAGGAGCACTGTCCCGGTGCCTTCGACAAGAAAGACAGGCATTGTCCTGCTAATAATCAAGCGAAGCTTGAATCACGACTCAAAGTGATTGATGCAGAGGATCAGCCATACGTGACATCTTGTGTCGCCTGTCTGTCCGAACCATAGCATTTTCCCCTTAACTGGCCGCCCCAAAACTGCTCGTGTTTTGCCCCAAAACTACATATGCCTAAACATTATAAAGGATACTTATTCTCCGGCGTTCATTTATTGCCATACACCAGACATCCTGTGATGGGCATGCGCAGCAAAGGCCTGGTCAGGAATACCCTGCAAAACGGGGCTGGAAGTCTGACGCACCCATGTCGCCTCTCCTTCAGCTTGCTTCCGGCATTCAATTAAAGTAAAGTAGGATTTAACTTGGGATGGTACACCGTCCCGCGGTCGACCGGCTCCAGGCAGGCCAAAACTTCAGAGGGGGAACGCGTGACAAACACGGACAGTCCGGATATCCCGGAAATAGGCATCGACATAGCCGACTTTTCAGTGCTGAGAAACGAAGGTTACGTTTACGTTGACAAGACAGAATTCGTCCGCGAAATTCTTGACGGCCCCCGCCGACGCCTTTTTCTTTCCCGCCCCAGACGTTTCGGCAAGACGCTTCTGATCGATACCCTGGAGGACGCCGCAGCCGGCAGGAAAGAGCTTTTTTCCGGACTCGCGATAGACAGGTTGCGCAAGGATACCGAGTGGCCCCGTTCGCACGTGCTGAGGATCAGCATGAACTCTTTCGGGGACGACCCATC
>JAIRZX010000321.1 GCA_031267005.1 Deltaproteobacteria bacterium | reverse complement strand
CCTGGCGGGGGAGGGCGCGAGAAGGGCCGCGAGGGCCATAAGGGCGAAAACGCCAGCGGCGGGCCGCGCGGACGAGGCGGGCGGGCGGCCCGCTGTCCCCGGCGAAAGCCGGCGAGCGCTCACCTTCCCTCCCCGGCCGCTTCCCCGCGCGGGGCGGCGGGGACGTGCTGCCCGGCTTCCGCGCCGCCGGCGCCGCCGTGCCCGGCCGGCTCGGCGGCCGCGCCCAGCGCCTTGCGGAGGGCCGCGGCGAGCCTGGGGGCTGCGGGCGCGAGCCCCGCCACGTAGGCCCGGCCGCGCTGGCCGGAGATCTTGGCTATGTGGGGATCCTTCGCGTACTCCGACAGCACCGTGTGGATGGTGTTGGGCACGACCATGATGCAGGCAGCCCGCTCTGTGAGCGCACGCGCCTGCTCGTGGAAGCTCGTCATGTTCGGGCCGAAGATCATGGGCCGGGCAACGGCCGCGGGCTCCATCGGGTTGTGGCCCTGGAGGCCGCCCGCGAAGCTGCCGCCGACGATGGCGAGATCGCATCTCTCGTAAAGGCGGATTAGGTGGCCTACGGCCGCGAACACGCCTATCTCCGGGAGATCCTTGAAGGGGATCTCGGGGTCGGTGATGATCCTGGATTCGAAGCCTTTCCTGCTGGCGAGCTCGCAGATCTCCTTGGCGCGGTTCGCGTGGCGGGGAGCCAGTATCAGCTTGAAGGGGTTGCCTGGCAAAAGCCCTCCCGTCCCGGTCTCCCTGGACTCGGGAAGCGGCCCGTCCAGCATGGACGGGGCGGAGGGCCTCGGAGGGGGGGGGGAGGCCCCGCCGCCTTCGGCCGCCGGGTGGGCGGGGCGGCCGGCTTTAGCGTCAGGGCGCCCGGGGCGGCCCTCGTCCCCAGCCTCGGCGCCGGCGCCGTCCCCAGCCCCAGCCCCAGCCTCGGCGTCGGAGCCGTCCCCAGCCCCAGCCCCAGCCCCAGGCTCGGCGTCGGAGCCGGCCTCGCCCGGCCCGGGAGGGGAGGAGCCGCAGGGCGCGGCCCCGCCCCCCCCCGGCTCGGCGGCGGGGGCGGCGGACGTGTAGCCGTTAGCCTCCATGGCGGTCAAGTCGGCGTGCTGGCCGAGTTCGGCCTTCACGGCGTCGGCCTCGGATCCGAGAACCTCCCAGGCCTCCACAGCGTCCGGGCCGGGCTCCAGCAGGTAGGTCTGCGGGGGCATGGGCTTCTTGGCGTTGTGGAGGGCGCGGCCCAGCAGGGTCTTCAAGAGTTCCGCGGTGATTATCTCCTCCTCGCCGGGGTGGGTGGATCCCGCGACCAGGAGGTACGGCGGACCGGGTACGATGGGCGGGGGGGCCGGGCCCCGGGCCATGGCGATTAAGGGGTCGAACTTGGGGCTCCCCGCCACCTCGATCCTGTCCGGATCCACGCCCAGGGCGAGAAAGCGGCTGCGGTCCGCCTCGGAGATGACCAGGAGCCTGTCCATGGAGTTCAGGAGCTGGCGGAAAAAGCTCTTGACCCAGCCGTAGCGCCTGGCGGTGCGCGCGGAGATCCTGCCGGCCGCCAGAAGCACGGGCACTCGGCGCTTGGAGGCGGCCCGTATCAGCCCGGGCCAGATCTCGGTCTCTATTATGACCAGCGCCCTCGGGTCCACCCGGTCGAGGCACCTGCCCGGCGCCCCCCACACGTCCATGGGAGGGGCCATGAACTGCACGCAGTCCAGGTCGGCAAGCGAGCTCTCGGCGTGCGCCCGGCCCGCAGGAGTGCCCACCGACAAGACGAAGCGCGCCTCGGGCTCCGAATCCTTCCAGGCGCGGATGATGGCGGCGGCGCTGCCGGTCTCGCCGACGGACGCGGCATGCAGCCAGTAGGGCTTGCCGCCGCCCGCGGCGGGGCAGCCCAGGCGGTCGAGCCAGAAACCCCCGCCCCTGCCGGACAGCGACGAGAAGAACATGGCCGGGGCGGCCGCGACGCCGCCCAGGACCTGGTATACGCCGTGTAATATGGCTAGTGGATCCACTTGAGCACCGGTACGAGGTTCCCCTGGCCGCCGGAAGGGCCGTCCCGGGGCCCGGGCGATACGGACATGTTTATCACCAGCGGCGGGAACCCGCCCCTGCGGGTGGTCTCAGCCACGTACTCCCGCATGAAGGGGAACACCAGGAGCGGGAAGGCCCGGTGGACGTAGTATTCCCAGTCTCCGATAGGGACGGGGGAGGACATCTTGAACTGCGCCCCGTACTCGACTTCCAGGGTGAAGGGCAAAAAGGCGACCTTGTCGGTCTTGAAGGACATGGAGTAGCTCGCCGTTTCTCCGTCCGGGGAGAAGGCTCCGTTGCTCATGATGGTCATGGACGCCACCGCGACGCGCCCCTCTGTGGGGCCTTCCCAGTTGTCGTTCAGGGCGAAGTGGCTTTTGGCCAGCTGGAGCTTGGTCATTTCGAAGGGAACGGGCTCGGTCATACAGCCCCCCTTTCCGCCCCGCCGGAACTCCCGGAGCCGCAGGAACCGCCGGATCCGCCGGAACTTGCGGGCTGATCAGCGGCCGTCGCGGGACTTTCCCCCGGAGCGGCCCCTAAGCCGCGGGAAACGGCCCCCGAGCCGCCGGGAGCGGCCCCTGAGCCTCGGGAAGCGGGGCATACTAACCCGCCGGAAAAGTCCCCGCCGGAAGCCGGGGTGTCCGGGCGCGCCTGGGAGGGCTCGCCGTCCGCGCCCCGGGCGGCCTCCCGGTCCGGGCGCCTCGGGGCGCCGGGCCCATCCGGGCGGCGACCGCCGGGGACCGGGAGAAGCCCCACCTCGGCGGTTTCGGGGTGGAGGCTGGAACAGGCCTTGACGGTCACGGGGAAGCCCACGCGGCGCTCCAGATCCTCCAAGGCTGCGCGGCCCTCCTCCAGGAGGTGGACGCGGACGGAGGGGTGTACCTTGAGGAAGAGAGGCGTTCCGGGGCAGTCGGCCGCGGCGAGCTCAAGCTCGCGCAGGGCCTGGTGGCACACCGAAAGCCCGGTCAAAAGCGATCCCTGGCCCTGGCAGCACCAGCACGGGGCGCGCAGGAGCCGGTCGATGTTTTCCCGCGAGCGCTTGCGGGACATCTCGATTACGCCGAGCTCGCTCATGGGGAGGACCTTGGCGGCCCCGCGGTCGCGGCGGAGGGCGTCCCGCAAGGCCGAGGTGACCCGCTCGCGGTTGGCCTCCCGCTCCATGTCGATGAAGTCTATGACGATAAGGCCCCCCACGTCCCTCAGCCTCAGCTGGAAGGCTATCTCGCGGACGGCCTCCAGGTTGGTCTTTAATATCGTCTCCTCCAGGCACCTCCTTCCCACGTAGCGCCCGGTGTTGACGTCTATGACGGTAAGCGCCTCGGTGGCGTCTATTACCAGGTAGCCCCCGCTCTTGAGCCAGACCTTGCGGACGAGGGCCCTCGCCAGGTCAGTTTCCACGTTGTAGGCGTGGAAGAGCGGGGTTGGCTCGTCGTAGAGGGAGAGCGCGGGGAGGAGATCCGGCGCGAAGGCGGAAAGGAAGGTCCGTATGCGGGCGTGCTGGGCCCTGTCGTCCACTATGAGCCGCTCCACGCGGTCCGTGAAGGTGTCGCGCACGGCGCGGAGCACGAGATCCATTTCCCGGTGGATAAGCGCCGGGGCCGCCGCTTCCTCCGCCTCCCTGCGGATCTTGGACCAGAGCTGGGACAGGAAGCTCGCTTCGGAGCGGATCTCGTAGCCCTCGGCGCCCTCCGCCGCCGTGCGGGCGATGAACCCCGCGCCGCCGGGGGAGGCTTCCAGGAGCGCGCGCAGCCTGGCCCTCTCGGACTCGCTCTCGATGCGCTTGGAAACGCCCAGGTGGTTCCCGGCGGACAGGAGCACCAGCCTCCGGCCCGCGAGGGACACGAGGGTGGTGACCCTCGCTCCCTTCTGGCCCATGGGCTCCTTGGATACCTGGACCAGGAGTTCCTGGCCTTCCGAGAGGAGGCTTTCGATGGGGGCCTTGGGGCCGTCCGCCGCGCCCGCCTCCCCAGTTTCCTCCAGGCCCTCCAAGCCTTCGACCAAGCCCGCCAGGCCAGGCTCGACTCCAGGATCGCCGGGATCGCCCGGATCGCCTTCCGCCTCCCCCCCGCCGCCCTCGGCGTCCAGGGCCGCCCCGCCCCCCAGGCTCCTGGAAAGCCCTGTAACGGAGGGGGACAGGTCGTCCACGTAAAGGAACGCCGCCTTTTCCAGGCCTATGTCCACGAAGGCCGCCTGGAGCCCCGGGATGACCCGCGCCACTTTGCCCTTGTAGACGGAGCCGGACAGCCCGCGGCCCTGCGCCCGCTCCAGGCGGAACTCCACCGTTTCGCCGTTCTCGACGAGAGCGGTGCGGGTCTCGTAGGGCCGGTGGTTTATCAGAAGCTCCGAGGTCATGGCAAACCCGCCCCGCGCCGGCGGCGGGATGGGCCCGGCCGCGCGGGAAAAGCGTCAGGAGAGGAGCGTTTTGAGCTTGGATAGCTCCAGGTGGAGGGAGGGCTCCAGGCCCCACAGGGCCCGGGCGCAGCCGAGGGGCTTCGGGGCGCCCGTCTCGCGGAACGCTATCGAGATGAGGAGCCTTTCGGGCGAAAGGGCGCGCGCCTCCAGGACGTAGTCCCGGATTTTGAACTCGCGCTGCCGCCCTTTCTTGTCAGTATAACCCAGATGGGCATCCGGATAAAGGGGAGGGTCCCGGAAGGCGGGCGAGGGCGCCGCTACCAGCCAGGAGGATCCCGCGAGCCCGGGGCGCGGGCTCGACAGGGGGCGCCGCTCGAGGGAGGTGAGCCTTAACCCGTCCGGGAGCTCCAAGGCTTTCGCTATCCATTCAGGGGGCACGTCCTCCGAAAGCGAGAACAGCGCCGCCTCGTCCAGGCTGGGCACGCCCAAAGGAAGCGCCGTCATAAACGAAAGCTTGGGGGAGGGGTGGAAGCCCAGGGAAAGCGCGAGCTTCAGCCCGCCCCTCCGGAAAGCCCTCTTGAAGAGCTCCACGAGCTCCAGGTGCCCCAGGAAGGTCGGCCTCCCGACCTTCTCGAACCGGGCCAGGTACCTGAATTCCGGGGGCGCCGGGAAGTCCTTCGAGCCCGGGGCTTTGCCCTTGGGGCCCCCGGCCCCCCCCCGGCCCACGGGTCGGGGCGGGTCCCCAGGCACCTCCGCAGCTCCGGGCGGCGCCTCCGCGGCTCCGGGCGGCGCCTCCGGCGGTTCCGCGGGCGCCGGGGGCCCCGCCGCGGGCCCCGGACAGGGAGCGGCCCCGTTTTCCGGAGCGGGGGGCTCGCTTTCTGTCGACGCCGCGGCGCCGGCGGGCCGTTTCCCCGCGAGATCGATCCGCGCCTCCCCGCCGCAGGCCCCGCAGCCGAGGCAGCCCGCGTCCCGGCAGTCCGGGGTGGCGAGGCCCTGGCGAGCCCGTTCGAGCTCCTTTAAGAGGTAGGGCTTGTCCACCCCGTAAAAGACGTGGTCCCAGGGGAGGGGGGAAGCAGTGTCGCGGGGGGCCGCGAAGGACACCCAGTCGAAGCCGGAGCAAGCCAGGGCGCACAGCCAGGGATCCAGGCTGAAAAGGTCGTTCCACGCCTCGAAACGGGCGCCGGACTCGAACACCTTCCTTATGACGCTTCCCATGCGCCTGTCGCCCCTGGCAATCAGGCTCTCCGCGAAGGAAGCGCCGGGATCCGCGTGCTTGACCGCTATGCCTTCCCTGCGGGCGGCGGACTTGACCAGGCCGACGCGCGCGCGTATCTGCCCTGGAAGCGATCCCCGTTCCCACTGGAAAGGGGTGTGGGCCTTGGGGGTGAAATGCGCCAGCCCGACGTTGAGCCTGGCGCGGGTGGAACGCTTTATCCTTTTGGCCAAGGCGCCTACGGCTTCCAGGTCGAAGTCGGTCTCGGTTGGGAGCCCGCACATGAAGTAGAGCTTCAAGGTCTTCCAGCCCAGCGAGAACGCGGTTTCGGCCGCGGCCAGCACGTCCTCCTCCGTGAGGTCCTTGTTCACGACCGCCCTCAGCCTGGCCGTCGCCGCCTCCGGGGCTATGGTGAAGCCGGTCTTCCTGGCCCTTTTGATCTGTTCGGCCAGGGCGCGGGTGACGGAACGGACCCGCATGGAAGGGAGCGACAGGGACACCCCCGTGCCGCCCCACCGGTCCATGAACCCCCGGACCATGCAGTCGATGCGGGTGTGGTCCCCCGCGGAGAGGGAAAGGAAGGCCGCTTCGTCGTGGCCGGTGGAGGCGAGGTTGGCTTCCGCGAGCGCGAGGGACTCGGCGTCGCCCCGTTCCCGCACGGGGCGGTATATGTAGCCCGCCTGGCAGAAGCGGCACCCCCGGGAGCAGCCCCTCGCGATCTCCACGGCCACGCGGTCGTGCACGGGCTTTACGAAGGGGACTATTTGGGAGCGCGGGAAAAACAGCCCCGATAGGGCCGGGGCGGCGATCCTCCCGGGCCGAGGGAGATCCGGGGCCAGCGGCCTTATGCCGGTAAAGGCGCCGGAAAACTTTCCTGACTCGTACTCCGGCGCGAACAGCGAGGGCACGTATATGCCGGGGCGGCGGGCGAGGGCTAAGAGGATTTCGCTGCGGGGGAGCCCTTCGGCCTTCATGTCCCGGATGGCTTCCAGATCGGAGGCGAGGTTCGGCTCCCCGTCGCCCAGGAAGAAGAAGTCGAAGAAATCCGCCATAGGCTCCGGGTTGGCGCATCCGGGGCCCCCCGCGGCCACGAATGGGTGGGACTCGCCCCTCTCGGAAGCGGCGAGGGGGATGCCGGAGAGGTCCAGCATGTTCAAAACGTTGGTGTAGCCCAGCTCGTACTGGAGCGAAAAGCCCACCAGGCCGAACTCCCCCAGAGGCCTCCGGGTCTCCAGCGACGAGAGCGGGGCGCCCCTGGCCCGCAAAAGGGCCTCCATGTCCGCCCAGGGGGCGTAGGCCCTCTCGGCCGAGAGCCCCGGAACGGAGTTTACGAGCGCGTAGAGGATCTTGTGGCCCAAGTGCGAGTGGGCTATCTCGTATACGTCCGGGAAGGCCAGGGCCACGCGGAACATGCGCCCGCGCCCGTCGGGCGTCTCGTTTTGGACGGCCCCAGTCTCGCCTCCCAGGTAACGGCCCGGGCGCTGGATTTCCTTTAATCCAGAGGCCTCGAAGGGAAAACCTTCGCCTGGGGGAGGGGAGGGGGCAGCGGGATCCTCCCCGGCGCGGGCCGGGGGGAAGCAGGGGAGGCCGGGGCCGCCGGGGGCCGGCGGCGGCGGCCGCCGCCGGTGGCTGTCGTCGAAAGGCATACGGGCCTTCTTCTTCTTCTTCTTATTATTATTATTAATATTATTATTTACTAAAGGTCAGCGTCTGGCCTCCGGCCCGGGCAGGGCCGCGGCTATCTCGTCCCTGAGCCGGGACGCGGCGGCGGCCGGGTCCGGGGCGTCACGCAGGGGCCTCCCGACAACCAGGAGATCCGCCCCGTCGGATATGGCCCGGGCGGGGAGGCCGGTCCGGGCCTGGTCGTCATTTGCCACGGTGGCCCAGGCCGGGCGCACGCCCGGCACGACTACGAGCGGCCCGGGGCCGGCGAGCTCCCTGAGCTGCGAGACTTCCGCTGGCGAGCAGACCAGCCCGTGGCAGCCGGCGTCCAAGGCGGTTCTGGCCAGGCGAGCGGCCAAGGCGCCCGGCTGGCGGAATTCCGGGGAAAGCTCTTCCATTCCGGCCGGCTTTAAGCTCGTGAGCACCGTAACCGCGAGAACCCTGGCGGCGTCTCCGGCGCTTTCCGCCGCGGCCTTGAGCATTTCGGCGCCGCCCTGGGCGTGGCACGTCACCAGCCCGGCGCCGGAACGGGCCGCCTGGCGCATGGCCCCGGCCACGGTGGCGGGGATGTCGTGGAGCTTCAAGTCCAAAAAAATCCCGCACCCGGGGGCGGCCTCCCGCACTCTCGCCACGGAGTCCGGGCCAGCGGCCGTGAAGAGCTCGAGGCCTATCTTGAACCAGCCCACCTTTCCGGAAAGGAGCCTCGCGAACGCCAGGGCGCTTTCCAAGTCGGGGACGTCCAGGGGGAAGACAATGCGCCCGGCGGGGTCCGATGGCGCCGAGGGCGGCTTTGCAGCGGGGGTAGACAAAAGGTGCCTTTCTTCGGGAGCGCGGCGGGTCGCCCCGTCCGGATGCCGGGGGCCTGCGCCCAAGGCCCCGGAAGGCGGGCGCGGCGCCCTCGGACGGCCGGCCGAGCGGCGAGCCGCCGCCCGGGGCGGCATCGCCCGCCCGCCAGCCTTCGCCCGTCCGCGCGCGGGCCTTAAAAAAGATCCGGGCGCAGGAGGCGCCCGGAAAAGGTGGGAAAAGCTTTGCGGGTTTGAAAGGAGCGGCGAAGCCGCGCCCGCGGACGTCCCCGGACGGGCGCAAGGCCGTTGGAGGGGCCGGGGCGGAGTCCTCCGGTTCGCGGGGCGCCCGGCGGAGGCCGTCAGTCGTCGTCCAGCTCGTCTAGCATGTCGGAAACGTCCGACATGTCCGTGCCGTCCACGGAGAGGGCCTCCTCGTCGTCAAGGGAGTCCAGCTCGTCGTCCATGGCGACGTCGTCCAAGCCGTCCTGCGCCTCCTCGAGGCTCCCCTGGGGGACCATGAAGGTCTCCGAGGCTTCCTTGGGCTTCGGGGAGCTGGCCCTGCCGGGGGCGGCCATGAAGGGCTGCTGGGGGCTCGCGGCGTCGGCGGCGGGTTCGCGGCCCTCCTCGTCCTCTATGACCTCGACGTCGAATATGGTGTCCGGAGCGCCCTCAGGTTCCAGGACGCGGGGCGGCACCGCCGTGGTTCCGGGGGCCACCGCCACCTCGGCGTCTTCCAGGAGCTGGGAGACGTCCAGCTG
>JAIRZX010000319.1 GCA_031267005.1 Deltaproteobacteria bacterium | reverse complement strand
TGATGTCAAAACAAAACCTCGCCGTCCGTCTGCGCGACCTCGGGGACTACTCAACGTCCATGCAGCTTCACGAGGAGGTACTGGAGGCAATGGAACGGACCCTGGGACCCGGCCACATTGACACGCTCACATGCAAAAACAATCTTGCCCGAGCCCTGGCAAGCCTCGGGGATTTCCTTGCCGCCCGGGAGATGCACGCGCAGGCCCTTGAAGCCGGGGAACGGGTCTTCGGTCCCGACCACCCTTTCACGCTGACATCGAAAAACAACCTGGCCGCTACCCTCATGACCCTCGGGGACTACGCCGCCGCGCGGGAGATGAACGCCCAAGTCCTTGAAGCGTTCGTACGGCTCAAAGGGCCGGACCACCCCGACACGTTAACCGCGATGAGCAACCTGGCATTAAGCTCGCGGGAACTTGGGGATCACGCCGCCGCGCGGCATATGCTCGCGCAGGTTTTAAAGGCAAAAATACGGATCCTTGGGCCCGACCATCCCGACACGCTCGTTACCCAAAACAACCTGGCCATGGACCTGCGCCTTCTCGGGGAATATACCGAAGCACGGGTGCTCCAGGTCGACGCCCTGGCGGCGTCCGCCAGGGTGTCGGGGCATGACGGCGAGCAGACGGCGATTGCCGCCGCGAACATGGGCGCTATCTTTGCCGAAACGGGCGACCTTGGCAAGGCAGTTTTCTTCATGAAACTCTCGGTCGATGCCGCCCAGAGGGCACGGGTTAGGATCTCGGAGCTCCGAAGGGAGCTTAGACGCACCTATCTTTCTACGGTCCAGCCCCGCTACAGGGCACTGTTCGGACTGCTGATAAGACAGGGCAGGCTTGCGGAGGCGCTGGGGGTACTGGGACTCTTAAAGGAGGAGGAACTTTCGGGTCTTGCTGCCGCGTCCGGGCCCGGGCATGGTCAGGCGGAGGGGCAGGGGGAGGGTGCCCCGGGCAGGGCTGCCGGATCCAGTGCTGCGGATGCGGATGCGGAAGCGGAGGAGAGCGGCGACCCCGCGGATCTGTTCAGCGGCACCCGCGACGAGGCTGACTGGAAGGCTTACATGTCGGCAATGTCGCTATACCGGTCGCTTGAGTCGGAGAGGGCGGCTCTGGAGGAAAAGCGCGGCGGGGGCACTCTCTCGGATACCGAGTCTGGGCGCCTGGAAGGGCTTCCTGTACTCATAGAGGATGCCAGGGCGGAGTTGCTGGGCATATGCGAAAGAGGGGGCGCTGTTACCGTCGCTCCCGTCGGGCTCGATCCCGGTTCCTGGGCGGCAAAGAGACTCGCGGACCGCCAGGCGCTCCTTTCTGAGATGGGTGCCGGGGCCGCGCTTCTCCATGCCGTTTCCGAAGATGATTCCCTCTGGCTCGTCATGGTGACTGCGGACAAGGTGACCGCCGAGGAAACAAAAGTTGGGCGCAAACGGCTGGCGGCGCTCGCCTCCGAGTTCCGGGGGCTGGTGGCTTCGCCCGGCCGCGACCCCAGGGAGGCGGGGGCGAAGCTCTACGATGCCCTGATAAGGCCTGTGGAGGGGGAGCTTAAGTCTTCCGGGACGCGGACCCTGATGCTTTCCCTGGACGGGGAGCTCCGCTACGCCCCTATGGCGGCGCTGTGGGACGGGGAGAGATGGCTCGCCGAAAAATACCCCGTCACGCTCTTCACCGAATCAACTGCGGCAAGGCTCGGCGACGCGCCTTACTCGGGCGCGGCGTCGGTCCGCGCTCTGGGGGTTACTGCCGCCTGGCCCGGCTTCCCCGCCCTGCCCGGAGTGGCGGCCGAACTGGCGGCGGTGGTAAGGACCCCGGAGTCGCCTGACGGTGCCATAGCCGGAGAGGCGAGGCTCGACGCCGCCTTCGACCGCGCGGCGCTGGGGGAGAGCCTCGCTTCGGACGCGCCCGTGGTCCACGTTGCCAGCCACTTCCGACTGGATCCCATGAGCCTGGAAAACACTGTCCTTCTCCTGGGGGACGGGGCGAGGCTCAGCCTCCGCGAGATAAGCTTACGGGGCGATCTGGATTTCAGGGGCCTGGATCTTCTGACATTATCGGCGTGCGACACCGCATCCGGAACCAGGGGAGGCGAAGGCAGGGAGGTCGAGAGCCTGGGCGAGGTGGTCCAGAGGGCCGGGGCCTCTGCAGTCCTTGCCACGCTGCTGCCCGTAGTCGACCGCGCGGCTCCGGGGTTTATGCGGGAATTCTACCGACTGCGCTACGCTAGAGGCCTGGACAAGGCTACGGCGTTGCAGGGGGCTCAGCTCATTGCAATCCGGAGCGCAGCTCCAGTCGCCTCAGCCCCGGTCGCGGCAACTGCCGGAGGGCCTTCCGTTGGGGGGGGTCCGCAAAGCCCTGCGGGGGCGGACTTGGCGGACCCCAGCTCGACCGGAACGCGGGGGACGGCCATCGGGTCGACCGGCATCTCAGGCGGCGCGAGGCTCTCCAGCGCACCGCCGTGGGAAGGCCAAGGTTTCTCGCACCCATACTACTGGGCGCCGTTTGTATTGATGGGTAGCTGGAGGTGATTTTCAGGCCATTGTAACAGTACTTGGAGACTTTATTAAAAGCAAAAAATCTTTTGCTAATTATTTATGACGCCGCCGCAATAAATCGACACGGGACTGGGGTTATGTCGATAATATAGATCACAATAAGATAAAAAGCTAACTTTTATAAATTTAGATGAACTATAGTGAATTTATGGTCTATTAAATTGCCTCCACAACACCTCATTTCCAGCAGGAAAGAGGTGTCCACCCTACTACCCCATGGAGCCTGGCGG
>JAIRZX010000301.1 GCA_031267005.1 Deltaproteobacteria bacterium | reverse complement strand
TCCGCGATCCTCCCGCGGTTGACCGTAAGCCCCTTTACGAGCGACCCCGCCCTGGCCAGCATGAAGTCGGCGAGGATGAAGGCGTCGGGGAAGGCCGTGCGCTCCACCGAGCTGTGGCTAATGTCCCTCTCGTGCCACAGCACCACGTCCTCCAAGGCAGCCGAGGCGTAGGCCCTCACCATCCTGGCCAGGCCCGTCAAGTTCTCGGAAAGAACCGGATTCCTCTTGTGCGGCATGGCGGAAGAGCCCTTCTGGCCCTTGCCGAAGGCCTCGGCCAGCTCCCCCACCTCGGTGCGGGCCAAATGCCTCACCTCGACAGCCAGGCGCTCCACCGAGCAGGCGGCCAGCGCCAGCTCCTGGAAGTAGGCGGCGTGGAAGTCCCTGGGCACTATCTGGGAGCTGACAGGGCACGGGGATAGCCCCAGCGTTCCCAGCGCCATGGCCTCCAGCTCGGGGGAAAGGGAACGCGAGCTGTAGTTTCCGACCGGGCCCGCGATCTTCCCGACCTTGAGGCTTTCCGCCGCCCGGTCGAGCCCGGCCAGGCGCCTGGACATCTCCGAGTAGAAGGACGCGAACTTCACGCCGAGGGTCGTGGGTTCGGCGTGGATGCCGTGGCTCCGGCCTATCACGGGCGTCTCCTGGTGCTCGAGCGCCCTATCCTTCAGCGCCTCCATGAGCCCCAGGAGATCCTCGCGGATGATCGCGGCCGACTCCCCCATCCTCAGGGCCAGGGACGTGTCCAGCACGTCGGAGGAGGTGAGCCCGAAGTGGAAATAGCGCGCCGCGTCGCCCACGGCCTCCTCCACGCAGGCGACGAAGGCCACCACGTCGTGGTTCGACTCGAGCTCTATCTCGGCTATCCGATCGGCGGACCAGGCTGCCCTGGCGGCGATCCCGGCCGCCTCGGCCTCCGGCACGAGCCCGAGTTCCGCCTGGGCCCCCACCACGGCAAGTTCCACCTTGAGCCAGGAGGCGTACTGCGCCTCCAGGGTCCACACCGACGCCATCTTCTCGCGGCTGTATCGCTTGAGCATTCCCCCTCTACTTTCTCGGACCCGCGCGGCTTGCGGGCGGGGTCCTGATCTGGGCGGACGTCCGCCGCGCGGGAAGCCGCGGCCCTTTCGCCGGGCGCGGGCGCCGTATCCGGCTCTGAAGGCGGGGCCGACCGCCTATGGCTCATGGCCCGAACCGGAAGGCGGGACCGGCCGCCTCTGGCTCATGGCCCGAACCGGAAGGCGGGGCCGAACGCCTATGGCGCATGGCCCGAACCGGAAGGCGGGACCGGCCGCCTCTGGTTCCTGGCCCGGATCGGAAGCGGAGCCGGCAACGGCGGGCGCCGGTCGCGAATCAGGAGGCGGGGCCGGCCGCCGCCTCCCGGCCGGCCCCCGGGGCACGGGCTGCCGCAAGCTCGCCTTTGAGGCTCACAGGGCCGGAGCGGGTGATCCTGACCCGGGCCAGTGTGCCCGCCAGCTCCGAAGGGCCGTCGAAGTTAACGATCTTGTTGGTGCCGGTCCTCCCGGAGAGCTGCCCCGGCTCGCGTCCGGCCCCCGTAACCAACAGCTCCTGGCAAGTCCCCTCGAGGGCGCGGTTTATCTTGAGGCTTATACCCCGCTGGAGGGCTATCGCCTCGGTCAGCCTCCTGGACTTCACTTCCTCCGGGACCTTGTCCGGCATGCCGGCGGCCCTGGTGCCCGGCCGGTCGCTGTACTTGAAAGAGAAGATTGAGTCGAAGGAGGCCTCCTCCATGATCCGGAGGGTCATAGCGAAATCCTCCTCCGTCTCCCCGGGGAAGCCCACGATGACGTCGGTCGTTATCGACGCCCCCGGGGCGCTTTCGCGGAGGCTCCCCACTATCTCCATGTAACCCGCGGCAGTGTACTTGCGCCCCATCATCCGGAGGACTCGGTCGGAACCGGCCTGGAGGGGGAGATGGATGTGGGGCGAGAGCTTGGGGAGGGTCCCGAAAAGCCTCGGAAGCTCGCCGGGGAAGTCCTTGGGGTGGGAGGTGGTGAAGCGCAGCCTCCAGAGCCCGGGAACCGCCGCCGCCTCCTCCAAAAGCCTCACGAAGGCGAGCCCGCCCCTCTCGGAGCGTCCGGCCTCCGCGGGGCGGTAGGAATTCACGTTCTGGCCCAGCAGGGTAATCTCCCTGGCGCCCCTTCCGACAAGCGATCTGGCCTCCGCCATCACGTCACCAGGCGGCCTGCTCCGCTCGGGGCCCCGGAGCCCCGGCACCACGCAGTAGGCGCAGAAGTTGTCGCATCCCTCCATTATGGTCACGAAGGCCGAAAGCGGCGCCGGACCCCTCGCCTCGCAGGGGGGGAGGATCAAGGGCTTCCCGGCCCCGTTTCCCCGGCGGCCGCGGAGGGCTTCCGGCGCCCCGGCGGCGTCGGCCCGGGCGGCCTCCCGCCCCCCGTCCGAAAGGGGATATTCCCCGAGGTGGGCGCCGCCCTCGGGAAAGCCGCCCGCGGGGGCCCCGCTCAAGGCAACCGGGTTTTCGCCTTCGGGCGGGTCCCCCCCCATGACCACTGGCGGGCCTCCGGGGATGAATCCCTCCAAAGCCGAAGGGATTTCGGAGAGCCTCCTGGGGCCGGTCACGATGTCCACGATAGGGGCCTGGCGGACCAGGTCCATGCCCTCCTGCTCCGCGGCGCAGCCGCCCACGGCCACGACAAGCCCCGGCTTAGCCTTCTTCAGGGGCTTAAGCTCCCTCAGGCGGGCCAGAACCCTCTGGACGGCCTTCTCTCGGATTGAACAGGTGTTCAGGAATATGAAGTCGGCGTCTTCCTTGGAGGGCGCCTCGGCCCAGCCCCGGCTCTCGAGGAGCGCCGCCAGGCGCCCGGAGTCGTAAACGTTCATCTGGCAGCCGAAGGTGACTATGTGGAACCTGCGGGGAACGGTCATGGAAAAAAAGGTGCGGCTCCGGGCCGCGGCTGGGAATGGGCGAACCGGAAGGATCGCCGGGCCGGCGCGGCTCAACTTCCGTCCGGGGCCGGCGAGGGGGGAGCGGACGCGGCAGGGGCGCCGGAGGGCGCGGCTGGGGACGCTCCGGAGCCGCCGGGCGCGGGGTCCGGCGGGGCCTCGGCGGGAGGGACGCCCGTCCGGGCGTCGGCGGGAGGGGCCGGGGCGAGGCTTAGCTCTTTGAGCCAGAAGTCCACCTCCCGGTCGATGTCCTCGGCGGGGCGGCTCGCGTAGCGGGTTACGACCTTGCCCTCGAGGATCCTTGCGTTCCTGGCAACGGTCCTCAAGGTTTCCATGGAATCCCCCGGGCCCCCTCCCGCCGTGAGGAAAGGCGCCACCGGCTTCCCCAGGAAGTCAAGGGAGTCCAGCAGTTGGGCCGTGGCCGCCGGAAGCTCGTGGAACCACACGGGGGAGCCAAAAAATACCGTGTCGTATTCAGAAACGTCCGGGAGCGGGAGCTTCAAGGCGGGCTTCCTCAGCTCGTCGCGCTCCTTCTTGGCGAAGGGGATGAGCTGGTCTC
>JAIRZX010000280.1 GCA_031267005.1 Deltaproteobacteria bacterium | reverse complement strand
CTTCAGGCGCGTCCTTTACGCCCAACCGCCCCGGACCGCCCGTCAGGGGCGGGCGGAGCCCCTTTGCCGCCCGCGCCCCTGCGGCCGTTAGGGCCCGGAACCCCGCAAGGCATCGGGGGAAACCGCCCTTGGCCGATTCCCGCTCAAAGGCGAAGCCCCTGCGCGGAAAAGCGGGGCCGGAGGCTCCGCATGCCCGAGGGTGCGCCAGATGACCCGGAAACCCTCCGAGGGGACGCGGACCGTCCTCGTGGTGGACGACGACCAGCACATTTCCGACGTGGTGGAGTACGCCTTGGCCTCGGCTGGCTTTAAGGTGGTTGCCGCCTCGGACGGCGAAGAGGCCGTGCGCCTGGCCGGGGCCGGCGGGATCGAGCTGGTGGTCCTGGACATCAACCTGCCCGGCAAGGACGGGCTGTGGGCCTTGAAAGCCATGAGGGAGTTCTCCCAGGTGCCCGTAATCCTCCTCTCCGCGCGGGACGAGGAGCTCGACAAGGTGATGGGCCTCACCCTCGGCGGGGACGACTACGTGACCAAGCCCTTCAGCCCCCGCGAGCTCGTGGCAAGGGTGGAGGCGGTCTTGAGGCGCAACGCCCCGAAGGACGGCCCAGGCGCCCCCTCCGGCGCGGGCGGCCTGTTGGAGGCCGGGCCGCTGTCCCTGGACCGGGAGGCCATGGAAGCCTTCTGGGACGGCGCCAAAGTGGATCTCACCCCCACCGAGTTCAGGATCCTGGCAGCTCTGGCGTTGAAGCCCCGCAAGGTCTTCAGCCGTGACGAGCTCCTGGCCCTGGCGGTGCCCGACGCGGCCGTAAGCGACCGTACCGTGGACAGCCACGTCCTCCATATCCGGAAAAAGTTCCAGAAGGCGGGAGGCGAGGTAGTACAGACCCGCCACGGCGTCGGATACCGCCTGGCCCCGCTTGGGGACGGAGGGGCGGAGGGGTAACGAAAGGACGGCGGCAAGGCAGCCGGCGGCGGCCCGGCAGCGGGAGGGCGGCGGCCCGGCAGCGGGAGGGCGGCGAAAGCTTTGCTGAAACGCAAAGCGCCCTTCAAGTTAACCCGCAAGGCTACCCAACCCTCGGCGGGCAACAGGCAAACTCCTGTGCCCGTCACGACTGAAACTGGAAGGCGGCTTCATGCGCGTCTCGGCGGACGGCCTTTAACCAGTAACCGGTTTCGGCTCGCTTTGCCGTTGCCGGCCTGGCTTTTAGCCGTGGCCAGCCGTCCCCAGCCTCCGAAACGGCTCGCGCCTCAGGCGGAGTAGGCCCGCAAGGCGCCGGGCATGTCCCAACCCGCCCAAAAGCGTAAAGGGATAGCGCTCTGTGGCTGGCAGCTACTCGTTTCGGCGCCGCTCCCCGCAAGGAACCACCCCGCCTTAAGGGCCTTGCGGGGGCCTTGCGCCTTCTGCGCGGTTCCCCGAAAGCGGCTTGCCCTTCCGGGGACGCGTCAATTCAGAGAACGCTTCCCCCCCCGGCGTCCGGGCGGGCGAGAGAGGATATCTCTGCCTCCCTCAACGCGGCGACGGACCGGTCGTCCACCCCGCCGTCGGCCCTGAGGAGGGGCGCCCTCAACAGGCTGTAGGCGGCGACCGCGTAAAGGCAACCCTCGCGCAGGGCCGAAAGCGCCTCCCGTGACGGCCCGCCGGCCCCTAAGGGGGCCATGGCGAGTTCCCGCACGGCGGAAAGCGAGCGCGCCAGCCCCTCGGCGAAGGGCGCCAGGGCGTTCTGGACCCTGAAGGCGTGCGCCGCGACGGCCCGGCAGGCGAGCGCGCCGTTCTCCATGCGCTCCGCCGCCTCCTCCGCCCTGCCGCGCCCGAAAAGCCCGCCGGACGTCCCCTGCTCGGCGCGCGCGGACCTGAGGATGGATTTCGCCGTCAGCGCGAGCCAGGGCGGGAGCTCGCCCCCCAGGATGGCGTCTTTCTTCCTCTCCGGGAGGTTCGCCGCCTTTTCGCCCTCTTCCGCGTTGGCTTCACGCTCCACCCGCTCCAGCCGCTCCTCGCTTTCCTCGCGATCCTCGCGGGGCCCGCTTCCAGGCTCGTCCTCGAAGGCCTTCTCGGGTAGGATGCCGGCTATCCAGTCGACGGTCGGGTTGAAATAGCCCTTGAAGACCCTCTCCTGGCGCGAAAACCAGACGATGTCCGAAGCGAGCCTGGGCCCCAGGGCCCCCAGCTGCACGAACGCCGCCGGTCTCATGCCGCCCGTCTCCGAGGCGGGAGCGGCAACCTCACTCTCGAAGAGCAAGGTGTACCGGCAGGCGGCCAAGGCTTCCGCGAAGGGGCCGGCGGGGGACTTGCAAGCTCCCCGGCCCGGATCCCGTTGCTCGTTTGGAGCCTCATCCTCCTTGGAGCCTTCCTGGCCCTCCGAGCCCTTCTGGCCCTTCTGGCCCTCCTGGCCCTCAGGCTCCTGAGCAGCCCCCCCGGTCCCCCGCGCTCCTTGCGCCCCGGATCCTTTCGCTTCCCCGGGCCCAGCCGCCGGCTCCGGCGGCTCCGAAGGCCCCGCCGGATCAACCGGCGCCTTTGCCGGATCCCGCGCCCATGAGGCGACCGTCTCGCCGAACCCGCGAGCGAAGTCCCGCATCGGACCCGCCCAGAACGCGCGCCTGGCGCGGCCGAGGGACTCCAGGGACGCCGCGGCGTCCCGCCTCGCCGCGGCCAGGCCCTTGTGGGCCTCGACCAGCACGAGCCTCGTGCCGTGGCTCAAGGCCTTGGCGCGGGCGGCCAGCTCGGCTTTTGACTTGCGCCTTCTGAGCCCGAGCTTCGCGGCCACGGCCACGCCGCCCGCCACGAGGAGCGCTGGGATGAAGGGGAACGGCATTCCTGGCCTCCGTCGCTCGCGGCATC
>JAIRZX010000243.1 GCA_031267005.1 Deltaproteobacteria bacterium | reverse complement strand
ACGGGGCCGCGCGGCCCGTCGCGGGGCGTCCCCGCGCCGCCTCGGTGCCCCCCCCCACTGTTCGGTCGCTCCGCGTTCGGCCCCCGCCTCGTTGCCCCGCACAATGTCCGGCCGCCCCGCGTTTTCCCCCCGCCGCGTTCGGCCCCCGCTGTATTCACCTGGCTCCCGGCGCTATAATCTCCCGGCGTCTCCGCGAGACACCGGGCGCGGGCCGCCCGCGCCCCCGCCCGCCGCCGCGTCCGGGCAGCTCCCCTGCTAAAAGGATCCTTATGGGCTACGACTTCGACGAGATCATCGACCGGAGGGGCACCTCCTGCATCAAGTACGACTTCGCGAAGGAGCGCGGGCTGCCGGAGGACGTGCTCCCCATGTGGGTGGCGGACATGGATTTCCGCGCCCCCCCCGAGGTCGTCGATGCCTTGACGCGCGTTGCCGTGCACGGCATCTTCGGTTACTCGGAGTCCAAGGACGAGTACTTCGCCCCCCTGCGCGACTGGTTCGCCAGAAGGCTGGGCTGGACGCCGGAGCGGGAGTGGCTCAAGAAAACCCCGGGGGTGGTCTACGCCATAAACGCGGCGTTGAGGGCCTTCACGCGGAGGGGGGACGCCGTTATCGTACAGAGCCCGGTCTACTACCCGTTCTTCTCGTCGGTAAGGGCCAACGGCAGGCTCTTGGTCGACAGCCCGCTCGCCTACGGGGAGGGCGGGGCCTACACGGTAGACTTCGTGGACTTCGAGAGGAAGGTCAAGGAGTTCCGCCCGAAGATGTTCCTCCTGTGCAGCCCCCACAACCCGGTGGGGAGGGTATGGACGGACGCAGAGCTGGACACTCTCGCGGGGATCTGCCTCAAGCACGGGACGCTCGTTTTCTCCGACGAAATACACTGCGACTTCGCGTGGGGCGGCCGGAGCCACCGGGTGCTCGCCTCCCTCTCCCGGGAAACGGCCGGCAGCGCGATCCTCGCCACGGCGCCCTCCAAGACCTTCAACCTCGCGGGCCTCATGATCTCCAACGTGTTCATACCGGACCGGACCCTCCGCAGGGAGTTCGCCTCGGAAGTGGAGCGGACCGGGTTAAGCCAGTTAAGCGTGATGGGCCTGGCCGCCGGCGCGGCGGCGTACCGGTACGGGGAGCCCTGGCTGGAGGCGTTGAAGGCCTACCTGGAAGCGACCATAGCCTTCGTCCGGGGATTCGTCGCCGAAAGGCTTCCCGGAGTGCGCCTGGTCGAACCGGAAGGCACGTACCTGCTGTGGCTGGACTTCAGGGCCCTGGGGCTCCCCCACGAGGAGGTCTGCCGGAAGATAGTCCACGAGGCCAGGCTCTGGCTGGACGACGGGCTCATCTTCGGCGAGGCCGGGAGGCACTTCCAGAGGATCAACATGGCCGCCCCCCTGGCGACCGTCAAAGAGGCCTTGGAGAGGCTCGAGAGGGTGTTCTTCGGCTGAAAGGCTCGGCGCAGGCCATCGCAGACGGCGCCGCCCGCCTCTGGCTTCGTTCGCGCGAATGACGCGGGCCGGGGCGCCTTCCTTAGGCCTTCCGGGCCCCGGCCGGGCGCCTTCCGGCAGCCCCGCGCGGGACGGCCCCGCGCTTGAGTTTGCCCGGCCGTTGGGCTAATATCGGATTTTTTCCGGCGGCTTAAGGCCCCCGGACCGGAAGCCGCCGCCCCCGCGCCGCAAGGCCCTCGCGGCCCGAAAAGACTGCGGGCTTTAGCGGCCCCGAAGGATTTTTCCCATATGGCCAGCGACTCGGGGGCCTTGACCCCGGAAACAGCACGGATTTTAAAGGACGCGCTCGCGCTCACTGACCCGGAGGGCGAGAGCTACGCCCGCACGATGTCGAGCCTGTTCGCCCCCACCTTGAAGGAGACCCCGGCGGAGGCCGAGCTCGCGAGCCACAAGCTCATGATACGGGCCGGGCTCATCCGCAAGCTCGCGGGCGGAATCTACACCTACCTGCCCTGCATGCTCCGCTCCATGCGGAAACTCGAGCGCATCGTCCGCAGGGCCTTGAACTCCCGGGGGGCCCAGGAGCTCCTGATGCCCGCCGTCCAGCCCCTGGAACTCTGGAAGGAGTCCGGGCGCGACAGGAAGTACGGGCCTGAGCTCTTGCGGCTCAAGGACCGCCACAACAGGGAATTCGCGATAGGCCCCACCCACGAGGAGGTCATAACCGACATAGTCCGGAGGGAGATAAGGTCCTTCCGGGATCTGCCCTTGAACCTCTACCAGATCCAGACCAAGTTCCGGGACGAGGTACGCCCCCGCTTCGGGCTCATGCGCGGCCGCGAGTTCGTCATGAAGGACGGCTACAGCTTCGACACGGACTCGGAGGCTGCGGACGTCTCCTACCGCGCCATGTTCGACGCCTACACGGAAATCTTCTCGCGCTGCGGGCTTTCCTTCTCGGCGGTGGAGGCGGACAGCGGGGCCATAGGCGGCAGCTACTCCCACGAGTTCATGGTCATAGCCGACTCCGGCGAGAACACCCTCGTCTACTGCCCGGCCTGCGGCTACGCGGCCAACCAGGAGAAGGCGGAGCTGGAGGGCTACGCGGTCGACGGGGGCGGGGAAGAGGAGTTCCGGAAGGTCAGCACGCCCGACCAGCGCCACGTGCCCGAGCTCGCGAAATTCCTGGGCGTCCCCGAGTCGCGCATCATAAAGTCCATGCTCTTCGCGCTCGAGGGCGGGGGGCCCGTCATGGTCCTCATCCCCGGCGACCGCGAGGTAAACCCGGTAAAGCTCGAAAACCTGCTCGCCGGCGGCGTCCCCCGCCTGGCGACGCCGGAGGAGACCCTGGAGCTTTGCGGCATGCCCCCGGGCTTCGTCACGCCCGTAGGCGCCAAGGTCAGGATCGTGGCCGACCGGGCCGTGTCCCTCATGCTCTCCGGGGTAGTGGGCGCCGGCGAGGAGGGCTGGCACTACACGGGCGCCAAACCCGGACGCGACTTCCGGGTGGACGGGTACTTCGATCTGGCTCTCGCCGTGGCGGGCGATCCCTGCCCGCGCTGCGGGAAGCGCCTGTCCGTAAGGAAGGGCATCGAGGTCGGCCACGTCTTCAAGCTCGGCACGAAGTATTCCGAGGCCATGGGCGCCCGCGTCGCACTCGCCGACGGCACCGAGGCCCCCATCTTCATGGGATGCTACGGCATAGGCATGGGCCGCACCGTGGCCGCCTCCATCGAGCAGTCCCACGACAAGGACGGAATCGTCTGGCCCATGCCGCTCGCCCCCTACGAGGTTTCGCTCCTTCCGCTCCAGACCCAGAACCCCGAGGTGATGGGGAAGGCGGCCGCGCTCCTTTACGAACTGGCGAAATTGGGGGTCGAGACGGTCATGGACGACCGCGACGAGCGCCCTGGCATGAAGTTCAAGGACGCCGATCTCCTGGGCCTGCCGTTGCGCGCGACAGTCTCCGAGAAGTCCCTCGCGGGCGGCGGCTGCGAGCTCCGCGAGAGGGCGACAGGAAAGGTGTCCTTGCTCCCCTTCGGGACCGCCGCGGCGACGATCAGGGAGATGCGCGACAAAGCCCTGGAGTTCAGGACCCCGGCCCCTCCGGCCTGATCCGGGCGCGGCGTCCAGGAAGGCGCGCGGCCCGGCGTTAACCCGCCCGGCCTGAACCGGGCGCGGCGGGCCGGCGGCTTTCGCGCGCGCCAGGGCCTCGGCGGAGCCCTGCCGCCGCGTCCCCCGGCCTCTGCTTACCGCGGCCCGCGCCGCCCTTGCCTGTTGGCGCGGGCCCTGGCCGCGACGGCCACGCTGACCCCGTCCCCGTCGGTCATGTCCCACAGGCCGAAGCCGGGGGGGAGCGTGCCCCGCGAGGCGGCCTCGTGGGCGACGGTGCGTCCCGCGCGGGTGGCAATCCCCCAGCGGTCGAAGCCGCTCGGCAGCGTGCCCCGGCAGGCGGCCGCGTGGGCCACGCTCCAGCCGTTCAAGGCGGAAAGCTCCCACATGTCGAAGTCGGGGGGGAGGCATCCCTTCATGGCGGCTACGTGCGCGACGGCGAGCCCGTCGGGGCGGGCGAGCGTCCAAAGGGAGAAGCCGTCGGGAAGCTTGCGGTAGAGGGCGGCCTCGTGGGCGGCCGTCCAGCCCGAGTCGTCCGCGAGCGCCCACAGCTCCCCCTCGTCGGGGAGAGTGCCCGTCTCGGCGGCGACGTGGGCGACCGTCCGCCCCTTGGCGTCGGCGAGGGCCCACCCGCCGAAGCCGCGCGGGAGCCTCCCGGCCAGGGCCGCCACGTGGGCCACCGTGCGGCCCTTGTCCGTGGCTATCCTCCATTCGGAGAAGCCCTCGGGGAGCCGCCCGTACATGGCGGCGGTATGGGCCACGGTCCAGCCGTCGCGGCCGGCTATGGCCCACTGGTCGAAGCCCGGGGGCAGGTTGCCCATCTCGGCCGCCACGTGGGCGACGGTGCGCCCCTTGTTGTCGGCCAGCCGCCAGAGGCTGAAGCCCTCCGGCATGGGCCCGGCCGCGGCTGCCGCGTGGGCCACCGTGCGGCCCTTTTCGGTGGCGAGCCGCCAACAGGAAAACCCCGGGGGAAGCCTGCCGTTCGCGGCCGCCTCGTGGGCGACGCTCCAGCCGTTCTCCGTGGCGGCCTCCCACGCGTCGAAGCCGGGGGGGAGCGCTCCCCCCCCCGCCGCGGCGTGGGCCACCGTCCAGCCCGTCCCGTCGGCCGACATCAAGCCGGAAAAGCCTTCGGGAAGCCGCCCCCGCCTGGCGGACTCGTGGGCCACGGTGCGCCCTTTGCCGTCCGAGAGCTCCCACAGCCCGAAGCCCTCGGGAAGGCCGCCTTTGGCGGCCGCCTCGTGGGCCACGGTCCGCCCGGCCCGGTCGGAAATGTCCCATTGGCCGAAGCCCGGAGGCAGTATCCCCTTGGCCGCCGCCTCGTGGGCGACGC
>JAIRZX010000153.1 GCA_031267005.1 Deltaproteobacteria bacterium | reverse complement strand
AAAAGGAAAACAAAAGGAAAACGTCCGGAAGCCTGGAATGCTGGAGAGCCGAGAGCAGGCTGGGAGGCGGGTTCTGAGGCGCCGGCCGCCATGCGGGCGGATACTGCGTTCATGGCTGGTACGGGGGTGTCCAGGACGCAAGGCCAGGCCCGGGAAAGGATTCCCAGGCAACCCCCCTTTCGGGTCCCGGTCCGCCAACCACCTGCCGCCCGGCGGCGCCCTTCCGCCCCGCGTTCCCCCCCCCCCAGGGCTTCCGCCCCGAACTCCCGAACAGGTCTCCGCCTGGCGCCTGCCTTTCCGGCCGTGAACGGATAACCGCTCTGGACTCCTCGCGCTTTATCTTAAGCGCCGTAAAACCCCAGCAGCTTGCCGCGGGGATATAAGGCGCGCTTAACCCTGGGTCTCGATGTACCTCCTGACAGTATCGGTACTGGCATCCCCGGCAGTGCATGCGAAGTATCCATCTGACCAGAAGGTACGCTCGCGCCGGAATTTGGCTCTAAGGGCTTCCCCATGGTTCTTCCACAAAAAGAGCGTGGTGTATGACTTCAGTTTCCTTGCCGCCTCTTTAATGCTGGCACTCGGTCTGAAGTCCGCCAGGATATGGATGTGATCCTGGTCTGTTTCCATGGCATCTACGGAAAACCCGCTGTTTTTCGTCCCGGAGCACTGAAGGCGCAGCTCCTTGAACTCCCCGCCCAGCCCGTCCGACAGTTTGAGCCTGTACTTGCGCACAAGAACGACATGCGCTTCCAGCATATATTTTGAACGGCTTCCAGTATGACAGCGCATGACGATGCTCCTCACGCTCGGCTGGAACATGTCGTATCGCATTTGTCGGCATTATTCCGGTGATCGGCTGACGACGGCTGGCTGAGCGGGACCTTTCATGACGTGGCAGTATGACGGCAAGAAAGCGAGCGCTAACTTTTCCGGGATAAAAAATTTCAATATTGAAAGACAGATCCGACAATAATCCTGAGAATATTGCAAAAGAGCCTTGTCATGTTGTCGAACCGATACGCAGGTCCCGGGCCAAACGTTCGCGCCAAGGACCGGCTTCCTCTCCCTTCAGCTGAAAGCCGGAGTCCCCCCGTTCCGTACGGCCGCGGCCGCCTGTCACGGCTCCGTCATCATTAATCTGGGGAGACGATACGGGGGACAGGTGATTCCCGTGAAGGCCCCTTTGATTTCCCCGGGAAGAAGCCCCGGGCGCCGAACAAAGGCAGGAAAGCCGTCCGTGGCCGCTCGGCAGCCGCCCCCGGCATCGCCTTGGCGAATTCTTCGGAAGGGCGTGCCAAAATATATAGTTAATGAGTCGAATGGGGTTAAGCAATGCTTATAGGGTATAAGTACCCGCTGTACCCGGACACGGATCAGGCGCGTCCCATGTAGAGACGGCTTGGGTCAAACCGGCGGGCACGGAACCGCTTCCCGGCGGAGGCCAAGGCCGGGCGCGGGAAGACCGGCCGTTTAATCGGATATAACGAGATGGCCGTTGGCCTTCCCGCCTTCAAGAAGAAGTTCCCGAGGCTTAAGGAGGTCCCTTCCCAGACGCTTCGGCAGACCCTGCGCTTGCTTGACGTGGCGATAGCCCGCGGCTTCCGGTCCGGCGCCGGGTTCCCGGGATTCAGGCGCTGGGGCAGGCCGGCCGCGATCGCCTTCCCCGACAGCGCCGCCAGCCCCGCCTGGCGCTTGGGCCGCAAGAACGTCTTCCCGCCCAAGATGGCGGGGCGGGGGGTGGCGTACGGCAAGTACAGGCCCTTCGCGGGGAAGCCCCGCCAGCTGGAGATCGTCCCGGATCGCGGGCAGCGGTTCATCGTCGTCGCCTGCCTGATCAAGGACCGGCCCCTGATCGGGCCCGACAGGGAGACGGCGGCCGGCCTGACGTGGGGGTGAAGCTCCTCGGCACCGCCTCGGACGGCGAGTTCGAGATGCCGGCCGGCTTGGCCAAGTCCGGTGCCGACGCAGCCCGGCGCCGGCAGGCGCTGGAGAGGAGGTCCGGGAGGAACGAGGAGGGCAGGCTGCTGCCGGTCCAGAGCGGGCGCAGGGCCAAGGCCAAGGCCAAGGCCAAGGCCGCGCTCGCGGAGGCCTGCGGGCGCCGCGCGGACAAGCGCGCGGACCGCCTGCACAAATCCAGCCGCAAGCTGGCCGGGAGCTGCGTCTGCCTGGGCGCGGAGTCTACGCGCGCGCAGAAGATGACCGCCTCCGCCAGCGGCGCGGCGGAGGAGCCCGGCAGTAACGTGGCCCAGAAGACCGGGCTGAACCGCTCCGTCCCGTCGGCGGGCCGGGCGAAGTTGACCGCCATGCCGGACTGCAAGCTGGCGGGGAAGGGGGGGAGGCTTGTCATGGCGGACCCGAAGTACACCTCCCGGATCTGCCCGAAGTGCAAGCGCAAGGATGGGGAGGGCAGGAGGAGCCAGTCCGGGTCCGTCTGCGCCAACCCCGAGTGCGGGTTCGAGATCAACGCCGACCGCAACGCCGCCCTGGACATCAGGGACAGGGCGCTGGAGGCCCTGGGCCTGGACTGATTCGACTCATGGGCCGAGGAACCGGCCTTCAGGGCGCCTGGAGCCCTGAGAAACCTGGGTGTCCAGCAATGGGCATGGCAACTCCTGAGTACACCTTGGGGGGGTCAATGCCTGGAAGCCCCAGCGGCTTGCCGCGGGGTTGTTCACATTTCGACGTCAGCGTTTCGGGGTGGCCGGGACCGAGAGTACGCTCCTGGCCTCAGCTACCTGCCTGAAAATGCCGCGGGCCGCGGCGTTGTCCCCCAGGGCGATCAAGACGACGGCAAGGCCGTGCCGCGAGTCCAGCGTGTCGGGGTGGTCGGGGCCCAGCGTCCGCTCCTTCGCGTCTGAAACCTGCTCGAGCATCTCCCTGGCCCCGGAGCCGTCGCCCAGGCAATGCAGGGTTCCGGCCAAATTGCTTTTCGCGGCGAGCGTGAGGGGGTGGTCCGGGCCCAGCGCCCGCGTCCTCGCCTCGAGGAGCCGCGCCAGAATCCCCCCTTGCCGCGGCGAAGTCCTCGAGTTCGATGAGGAGTGCGGCCTGGTTGCTTTTGGTTCTGAGCGTGTCGGGGTGGTCGCGTCCCAGGGCCCGTTCCCGGGCTTGGAGGACTTGATCGTTAACCCCGCGCGCTTTCAGGTAGTCCCCGAGGGCGAACAGGGCCCCCGCAAGGCTCAGCTTGGCCGTTACAGTTTCT
>JAIRZX010000055.1 GCA_031267005.1 Deltaproteobacteria bacterium | reverse complement strand
CGGCTTCCGCCGCGCACGGACGCGGGCCCGCGTTTGCCGCCGTCGCAGGCCGGAAAGTTGCGGGCTGGACTCTTCGGGCGAACGGGGCGGGCCGATGTATGCTGCCTGCGGAAAGGCTGGCGGCGGAGGGCGTCTTCGGCCCGGGCCGGCCCGGCCGGCGCGGGCAGGCGTGCGTGGCGGTCCGTACACTCCTGCCCCGCAGGCAGCCGGCCGAAGCGGAGCGCTCGTCCGTGCCGGAGAACATGGCCAGCCCTGCGGCGCACGGGTTAAAGATCACCGTCTCGTCCGTCCCGCTGCCCGCTAGTCCCCCCGCGCCTTTAGGCGGAAACGGGCAGGCCCCCGTCTCCGGCGGGCCGCGGGCAGGACGGGCCGCCCGGCGCGGCGCCCCGGACCGAAACTTCCCCGAAGGAGCCCGGGGCATCCCCGTGAAGCGCCGTCCCGCCTACTCCCCTTCCGCCCAGCGAGTCCTGGCCCAAAGCCCGCAGCACTCTTCCCGAAGCTCTCGCGGCCGTCTGGGCCATCTTCGCGATGTCCTCGGACGACGCGGCCTTGAAGTCGCCCATGAACAGCGAACCCCTGGCCATGCCGTCCCCGGCCCAAGTTAAACAATATTCAGATTTTATCCAATGATTTCATATACTTAGCCTTGGAAAAAATCTCCTTTTTTATCCTCAGCGACTAAAACGCACCCAATCGCCTCCAGGCTGGCCGAAACATGCCCGGGCCGTCCACCCCGCCCGCCGTCCCGGACGCCGCCGCCGTCAAGACGGCCGGACCCCGGCGCCCCGGCCTGGCGGCACCGGCGCCGCTCCCCTGCCCCGCCCTCCAGGCCGCCGAGCGCCCTGCGGGGGCGAGGCGGCCGACCCGGGCGTGAAGGCATCCGCGTCCGCCCCGAGGGAGGGCCGGTCCGTACCCGAGCCCCGCGGCTCCGGGAAGGGATCCGCGACACGGCCAAGGAGCCGGGCTTCCCGAACCGGCGCGCTGGAGTTGGACTCGGGCCTCGGCCGCGCGCTGGCTTCAGGGCCAAAAAGGCTTTTTTTTTCGCCGGATGCAACTTGTGTTACAATTGCGCCAGGAATTCCCGCCCGCCGCGAGGCGGCCTTGAACCCGGAGCCTTGAGGGGCCCCATGACCTAACGCCCGGTTCGCGGCCGCCGGGGTTGCGGCGCGGCCCGCCGCCGTTCCCGCCCGGCCGACGGCTCCCGCCGAACCGGCTCGCGGCTTCAAGGGCTTTTGCCAAGTCCCTTGAGGAAACGGTGAAAGGCGGGCCGTGCCGCCGGAAGCAATTGGCCTCCCGGGGCAACGGCGCACGAAGTTCAGTCCGCAGGAGCGACAAGGCGCCTGGCAAGACGACAGCTGGTGGCTGCATGACCCCCGATCCCCAAACATGGCTCTTCGGAATACTGATAGTCCTTTGTACGTTCTTTCTCAGTTTTTTCGGCCGAAGGGCGTTTAACTCCATGGACCGCAACTTTGCAGAAGTTAAAACCGATATTCGTGACGTGAAAGCCGATATTCGTGACATGAAAGCCGATATAGGCGGCCTGAACACCAGGATGGCTGGGATGGAAGCCAGGATTGGAGATATGGGTGCCAGCGTGGCAACCCTACAGGCATCTATGGACACCAGGTTTCTTGAGGTAGGCGCCAGGATAAGCGATTTGCAGAAATCAATGGACGCCAAGTTTCTTGAGGTAGGCGCCAGGATAAGCGATTTGCAGAAATCAATGGACGCCAAGTTTCTTGAGGTAGGCGCCAGGATGACCAGGTTTCAGACGGGACTCGACAATTTGTCCGGCTCCGTCTCGAATCTGCGTGAGGACACCGCTTACATAACGGGCATCTTGGACATGCCGCGCGGATCCCGCACGGACCGGAAGCGGCATAAGACACAGGCCGGTCCCCGAGGCGGAGGTAGCACCGGGGCGGAATCCATGGCCGCGTCCGGACAGGGCGAACCAAGCGCCGGGTAACCGCCGGTCCGCCGCCCCCGGCTTCCGGTCGTTGCGCCCCGGCCCCTACTCACTCGCCCCCTTCCCCGTAACCCCTCCCCCTGCCCTGCCTGTTGCTGATGGCCTGGCAGGCCGTCGGCCGCAAAGACCGGAACAACCGGACGGACGAAGCCTCCCGGGCCCCGCGCGCGCCAGCCCGGCCCTCTCACCTGGCGGGGCCGTTGAAGGAGTTCTCGCCCGGCCGGCCGCCGCCGCCGCCGTCTGCCCGGTCCTGGCGCGCGGCCGCCCCGGCAGGGAAGACGCCGGAACCTTCCGGCGCCTGTCTTCCCCGGATCGCGAGTCAATACCCGATACTGGCGGGAAGCGCGGCTGGCGGAGCGGCAAGCTCCAAGCCGGCCGGCTTCTTCACGAAAGACGCCTTCGCCGTGCCATCCGGGGAACGCAAGTTGGAGTTCATGGACTTGGGCCCGGGCGGATCTGATCATACTCGGCGTCAGCAGGCCAGGCATGGACGGCTTCGGTTCCATAAAGGCGCTGAAGCCCAACCCCGCCGCGGAAGAGGTTCCGTTAATTTTCACCACCGGGAATTCCTATTCCCGGACGCGTGCCGATAGC
>JAIRZX010000016.1 GCA_031267005.1 Deltaproteobacteria bacterium | reverse complement strand
AATCAAAAATTAAATAATTAATTGATTTTAACCCATATAAATGTAATGCCAGGCGCTATGGTTCGCCCTCGGCGCCTCGGCCGCCTCAAAATTGCGAACGGATAAAAATTTTCTAATAAAACATTGATTATACCTTATTAGACTCCTCAAGCATTGCCCAATGTCAAAAACGGCGGCGGGATGAGTCAGGGTTATTTAATCATAAACAACATGTAATTCATTCATTTTAGCGAACATATATTCGACATGAGGCCTTACGCTTCAAGTCCGGCGCCTTGACGTCCTACTAACAGATCATTTCACAAATTGATTTAATATTTTGATTATAAGATATTATGATTGAAAACCAGGCGACGGGCCGGAAGGGCGAAACTCTGCCGTCCAGCGCCTGGCTGCGCTTAAGGGAGAATTTGCTCTGTTTACCGGCTTGCAAGTCCGGAGCCGCGCCAGTAATCATGCCGGATTCCCGTTGCCGCTTTCAAGCATCACATATTATTAAATATTGTATAAAATATTGATAATATCCGTGTTAACCAGAACATAAAACCATAACGCCCGACTTCCGCCACCCCCGCCCTCCCATGCTGATTTAGGCGTATATTTTATGTAATATATTGATAATATTGAATTTTAACAAGCATCGAAGCTCATCATGACGCCTTTCCGTTTCTCCCGGAGACGGATCTGCGCGCCATCTCAATACAAATATAAAATAATTTATTGATAATACGGCGTACAAAAAGACAATTCATGAAGGCTTCCGGCACTCCCTTCTATCGGTTCGAGAAGCCATCCGTAATCAATTATTCTGTAATATATTGATAATAACAGATGCTTATCTACACAGTTATTTATCAGTCCCTCGCCAGGCCCAAAACTGACCGGCTCCGCCAGTTCCCGGCCAGACGTCGGGGTTTTGCCCGAACGGAACGGCGGGAACCGGGAACCGGAAAGGTACCCCCGCCGCTGGCAAAGCGCGGCTGCCAAAGGCAACGCGGCCGCCTTTCATTTCGGGGAGGGGAGGGAAGGGGGCAGGCGACCCCGGTAATCCCTCGAATCCCCGGTAATCCCTGGAATCCCTGGAACCCGGAAAAAACCCGGCTCAGGATTCCCGCCGGGACGGAGCCCCCCCCTCTTGACCTTCCGTCGGCCCAAGCTTTTCTCAGCCGAACCGCAAACCCGGCGGCGGGGGGACGGGAAGGCCAGTAAGGATGCGGTGCCGGAACGCGTCAGCCCGGCCCGGAGACGCAGAAAATCAAAATAGCGGTTGCAAGCCCTCTACTTTTAAAATACACTTTCGCCAACGAAGCGGGCGGGCTATCCGGACCAGCCCGACCCACTCCGCCGCTCCCGCATACCGATTCGGCCTCGGCGAGTTCTTAGGCCCTTTCCGCCCGTCCTCCTCACGGGCGGTTTCCGGACTTCCGCCTTCCTTTCCCTCACGGCCTTCCGCCGCCCGGCCGCCTTTTCACGCAGAAAGCATTCACCCGCAAGATTTATTATCTCGGAAAAATCAATTCGGAACGTCCGCCGCCGCGCCCGCGAACCCCGCAACCCGAACCGCCCTGAGAGGGAGCCCATGCCGAAAAGACTGAAGGTTATCACCGCCGCCTCCGAAGTCACCCCCCTCGCCCAGACGGGCGGCCTGGCCGAGGTCGCGGGCAGCCTCCCCCTGGCCTTCGCGGACCTGGGCGTTGAATCGGCGGTCATCATGCCGGGGTACTCGGCCGCGCTGGCCAGGAAAGACGTCGTCGACGCCGGGATAGACCTCGTCGTGGGCGAGGCGGAGGGCAGGCTGTACCGGGGGAAACTCTCGGAGGACGTTCCGGTGTGGCTGATCCGCTGCGACCGGTACTTCGCCAGGGACGGCCTTTACGAGGCCGGGGGCGAGGCCTACCCGGACAACATCGACCGCTTCGCCTTCTTCTCGCGCGCCGCGGTCCAGGCCTTGGGGAAGCTGGGGGGGGCGCCTCCCGACATAGTTCTCGCCAACGACTGGCAGACCGGGCTCATGATGCCCTACCTCCTCCTGGAGGGCCCGGACGCTCCCAAAGGGGTCTTCGTCATCCACAACCAAGGCTTCCTGGGGCTGGCGCCCCAGGAGAAGAAGGGCGTTCTGGGGCTCCCGGAGTCCTTCTACGGGCTGGACGGCCTGGAGTATTTCGGGCTCCTGAGCCTCTTGAAGGCCGGGATCGTCTACAGCAGGACACTGGTCACGGTGTCGCCCACTTACGCCAAGGAAATCCAGACCCCGGAATTCGGGCACGGGCTGGACGGGCTGCTGCGCGAGCACTCGTTCAAGCTCCACGGCATCTTAAACGGGGTGGACTACAACGTCTGGAACCCCGAGTCCGACCCCTCCATCCCCTTTCCATACGTCTCGGAAAACCTGGAGGGCAAAGCCCGCTGCCGGGCGTCCTTCATGAACATGGCGGGTCTCTCCGACACCCCGGGGAGCCCTCTTTTCGTGATGGTGAGCAGGCTGACGGCCCAGAAGGGCATCTCTCTCGTCGTGGAGGCCGCCCAGGACATGCTCGACAACCTGGACGCGAGGATAGCCGTCCTGGGGACCGGGGACGCCTGGTCACAGACACAGCTTAAGGAGCTCGCGGACGCGAACCCCGGGCGGATGTGGCTCAAGCTGGACTTCAGCGCGAGCCTGTCGCATCTCATGATGGCGGCGGCCGATTTCGTCATGGTCCCCTCCACCTACGAGCCCTGCGGCCTCGCCCAGCTCTACGCCCTCCGCTACGGGGCCGTCCCAGTGGTCCGATCCATAGGCGGCCTGAACGACACCGTGCGGGATTTCGCCGGTAGGAGCCCCGACGGCAGGTGGGACAACGGCTTCAAGTTCCTGGCCTTCAACCGCAACGCCTTCTACCGGGCCGTCCGCCGGGCCACCGAGCTGTACCGCCAGGACGGGGGGGCAGTCTTCAGCCAGATGTGCTCGAACAACATGCTTGAGAACTTCTCCTGGAAAACCTCCGCGCTGTCGTACTACTCCCTCTTCCTTAATATAGTCAAAAGCGCATGAGCGCGGCCCCTTCGGCCGGGACGCCCTTAAGCCCTGCTCCTTCCCCCCGGGCGTTGCGCCTTGGAGCCCGGAAACCAGCCGCCTTCCTGTTGCCGGGACGCCTTGGAGCCCGGAAGCCAGCCGCCTTCCTGCGGTCGGTGCGCCTTGGAGCCCGGAAGCCTGCCGCCTTCCTGCGGCCGGGACGCCTTGGAGCCCGGCCCCGGCGGCCCGCTTTCCCCATTGCCAGTTGAGCGTCCGGCCCCGGACCGATCGGCCCGCCGGGCGCCCGTCCCCTTCTCGGCGTGGCCGCCCTATCCGGCGCTCCGCAAGCCGCAGCCCTGCCGGGCCAGACGGCCTGGCGGAAGCGCCGCGTCCGCCATCAGGAGCCGCCCCGGCGGCTCCCGTGACGGCGCGAACCCTTATCCGCCGCCGGGGCCCGCTCCCGCCGACGGCCCCGATACGCCCTGCCCCTCCCCCCTCAAGAGATCCGGAGGACAACCACCTTGTCACCAGAACGGCACCTAATCATCCACGGGCACTTCTACCAGCCTCCGAGGGAGAACCCGTGGACGGGCACGGTCCCCGACCAGATATCCGCCGCGCCCTTCCCCAACTGGAACGCCAGGATCAACCGGGAGTGCTACGCCCCCAACACCCTCGCGAGGGTGCTCGACCAGAAGGGCGCGATAGACAGGGTCATAAACAACTTCAGGCACATATCCTTCAACACGGGGCCGACCCTGATGTCCTGGATGGAGGCCCACGCCCCGGAGACCTTCGCGCTCATAGCCGAGGCGGACCGGCTGGGCGCTGCCGACCACGGCGGCCACGGCCCGGCGGTGGCGCAGGTCTTCAACCATATGATCATGCCGCTCGCCAACCCCCGGGACAAGGCGACCCAGATCGACTGGGGCAGGAAGTATTTCAGGAGGGTATACGGCCGCGACCCGGAGGGCATGTGGCTGGCCGAGACCGCCGCCGACTCGGAGTCGCTGGGGCTCATGAAGTCCAACGGGATAAAGTTCACGATACTCGCCCAGAACCAGGTGGACGCGGTGAGGCCGCTCTCCCCCGGCGGCGCCAGGGGCGCCGGCCCGTGGATCCCCTGCCAGAGCCCCCCGGACCCGCGGGAACCCTACCGTATATTCTGGGGCCCGGGCCCGGGCGACTTTCTGGACGTCTTCGTGTACGACGGGCCGGTCAGCCGGGCCGTGGCCTTCGAGAACCTTTTGAAGGACGGCAAGGCCTTCCTGGACCGGGTGATGTCCGCCTTCGGCGCTCCGGACGGGGACCGCCCGCTTCTGGTGAACCTCGCGACGGACGGGGAGAGCTACGGGCACCATTTCCATTTCGGGGAGATGGCGCTCGCCTGGCTCGTGGACGAGCTCCTGGAGAGCCGGCTCCCGGAGGGGGAGCGGGTGCGCCTGACCAACTACGCCGAGTTCCTCGCCGGGCACCCGCCGCGCAAGGAGGCGAGGCTCGTGGAGATGAGCAGCTGGAGCTGCACCCACGGAGTCGAGCGCTGGAGGTCCGACTGCGGCTGCCATACCGGCGGCGACCAGCTGTGGAACCAGAAGTGGCGCGAGCCGCTGAGGGACGGGCTGGACTGGCTGCGGGACAGGATCGCGGAAATCTTCGAACGCGCTGCCCCGGAGTACTTCAAGGATCCGTGGGCCGCCAGGAACGCCTACGGGGACGTAGTATGTTCGAACTACGACCCCGCCGTCAGGAAGGCCTTCCTCGATGCGCACTCGGCCGGGAAGGCGGGGACGCCCGAGGGGGCGAAGGCAGCGCTGGAACTCATGGAAGGGCAGCTCATGTGCCTGTACATGTTCACCTCATGCGCCTGGTTCTTCGACGACATAGCCGGCTTGGAACCCGTGCAGAACCTGCGCTACGCGGCCAGGGCCATAGAGCTCGCCCAGCACAGGACTCCCTTGGACCTCACCGCCGGGCTCCTGGACTACCTGCGCCGGGCCGTCCCCAACAACGCGGCCTACGCCGACGGCGAGGATCTCTGGAACCGGGAGATAGCCGGGAGCTACCTGACCGCCGCGACGGCGTGCGCCCAGTGGGCCGCGGCCGCCGCAATGAACGAGCCCGCCGCCTTCCTCGGCCAGAGGTGGGTCGAGGTGTCCGTGTTGAATTCTGAGAGGATCCTCCGCGACCCCAAGGACCCCTTGCCGATCCTGTACTGCGCCAGGGCTGAGCTTAGGGAGAGGCGCCTGGACGCCCGGGCCGAGCGGCTCGCGATGGTGCTCGCGGACGACGGCCCGAGGCTGGACATCCTCATATTCGAGACCGGGCCGGGCCGGGCCCCGGACTTCGAGAGGGCCAAGACCGTATTCCTGGAGAAGGGCCCACAGTACCTGAGAGCTTCCTTCGAGGCGCTGTTCCCGGGCGAGGCGCAGTTCTCGCTGGAGAACCTGTGGCCCTCCGTCCGGGAACGTATCCTGGCGGCCCAGCTGAAGGAGTTCTTCGACGAGATCAGGCACAACACCGTGAAGGCCTTCCGCAACCACAGGGACGCCCTTCTGAAGTACAGCCAGAAGGGGAGCCCCTGGGACTGGATGGACAAGTTCGTGTTCCGCCTGATGGCCGAGGTGGATCTGGTAAACGTCTTAAAGCCGATGCGCGACGGCCGCCCGGTGGACCTGGACCGCCTGAAGGCATTCCTCGGCCAGGAGCCGGGCGGGCTGTCCAGGAACGTCCCAGTCGTGAAAGAGTCCTCCGTCCTCTACATAAGGAGCCTCTTCAGCCAGCTGGAGCGCGGCCCACGCCGCCCCACGCTCCCCGAGGAGCTCCTGGCGTTTTTGAACTTCGCCAAGACCTCCATGCCGGAGCTGGACCTCTGGGAGTTCCAGAACCTCTACTTCCGCTTGTTGCGCCGCGAGACCGGGCTCTTCCGTTCTCTCGCCCCGTCCGATTTGGAGCTCCTCGCGGAGATAGGCCGCGTCCTGGGCTTCAGCGACCGCATGATGGCGCCCCAGCTGCCTTAGCCGCCGGGGGGCAGTTCCGGCCGCTGGGGAGCAAGTCCATCCTGGCCGCTGGGGCAAGTCCCTTTCCGAAGCGTTCCCGCAAGTCCCTTTCCGAAGCGTTCCCGAACGACCGGAAACTGCGGGGCGGGGAGCGTGAACCGCAACCGTTCAGCCGGGCTTGAAGCGGGGCCGGACCCGCCGTCACGCCCGAAGGGGCGCGCGTCGCGGGATGTCCCCCGCCCCCGTTCGGGGCGGGACCCCCTTTGACAGCGGCGGATGCCAGTTTCGCAGTATCGCGTTTGAGGTTGCCTCTTGCGTGATTTTGCGGTGCCGTTAAATCCTAACGGCTGAATCAGCCAAACTGGGGGCGGTTCGCCGCACCCAGCGCAAAAAAGGGTCTTCCCAAAATGCGTGCCTGGGGGGCAACGCCTACGGGCGGCTATATTTAATGTGTTAAAATAATTATGACATAACACCATAAATATTCGGCAATTTATAAATTATTGTCTAAAGATTTTATAAATTTATATTTATTTGGCAAAACGGCTTTTGGCACACAGCTTTCAAACTAAATGTCAACATACAGAACAATATAATGTATTTAATGATCAGCTTGAAAATTTACATGTTTTCGTTAGATGCCTAATCAATGTTACTGCAAATAACTTTAAATTTCTTTGATATATGAAGGTTTGGTTCTGTATAAATATCATTTTCTGGAATGAAATTGTAGTGTCAGAACAATTTAGTTCACCTGAAATAGAAGATGGATTCGTCATTGTTGGAAAATCACATTGTCAAATTAAGCTGAGGATAGGCATGTTCCTCCTCGCCTGAAACAGCCTGATGGCCAGAATCAAGCTCTTCAGAAGGTTCAGGTCGCGGTAACCGTAGGTCTGCCCAATCTTCCGCCTGATCATGCCGTAGACGCCCTCATGCTTACCGGCGGAAATATTGAAGTCGTTGATGTTCAATATGTTTACGCTGTGCTTGTGAATGGTGTTGGCCAGCTTTATGATTGCTGGGTCTCCCGACTCCCTGGCAGTGGCAGTGGCAGTGGCAGTGGCAGCGGTAGCGGCCAACCAGCTCTTAAGGGCCACCTCCGTCTTCACCTTCGACTCCTTTGACCAGATCTGCCACTAGTCCTCCTTGAAGATGCAAATCGTTGCAATTGGCTTGTTGAGCTCAAGCAACCTTTCCAGCCTGACCGTATCGCCCTTTGATGCATCGAAGTCTTCCCTGTTCCTCAGCAGAAGGCATCTGCTTCCTATGAGGACTATCCTGCCCTCATTAGTGGCCGTGGCGAACTCCCTGCGACGAATGTTGTCAAGGCTCGTGTCGATCCAGTTTCACGGCGTGAAAGTGCTCTGTTACTATCTTGGCGCTATTAAGGTGGCCTGTTACGGCCTTGATGAAGGCAGCTCCGTCAAGGGCCACACACTCGATACGGCTTGCTCGTATGGGTCCAAGGGCCTCCCAGAAAGGATCAAGGGGAGTCTGGGCCTTTCCCTATCCACCGAATATTGGATCCCCGGTTTCTAAATCAAGAACTATGGTCAATTACTTGATACGCTTGCCGATGAACAGCTCGTCAATGGCTATACAGCGGAGTCCCTTCGGCGGAATGTTCGAGACCTTCTTCACAAGCCGGTCCTTGAGGATTGAGTTGATTGTGCCCCAGCTCAAACTGAAGGCAACGGACACGGTCAAGACCGACATACCACATTAGGAGCTTAACTACTTCCCGAGCGAATGCCTTAACGTAGCGCTTCTTTGGGGCAACGATAACGAGATCGATCTGTCTTGTGATCTTGCAAGCGGCTCAATGGACTATTGGAACGTCGATCTCGAAGTTGACCGGCCTGTCCTGATATTGGTGATGAGACCTGAGGGTCCTCGTATTCTTCCCCTTGTGAGTGACGTCAGGAAAACTACAGACAGGACGCTTGACGAGATGAGGTTGAGGCTTAAGCTTGAGGGTCGTGACTCCTGAGGCATAGCTGATGCCTGGCACATTGTCGTAACCACGCGTCTTCAAGGTATGGTAGAGGTAGCGACCTTCCAAAAAGTTCCTCCCTAGCCCCAAGATACCGGGAACCTTACTCTAGAAGGCCAGATGCGTCAATCTAGCCGCCCGCAGCCCCCCCCATGCATGAACCCCCAGGCATGCATGTTGTGAAGACCCATCTTTATGACCTCCAAAAAATCGCCTGTGACGCGGGCCATGCACTCTCTGGACGTGAAATATTCCCTCCTTAGAGTTGTTGCGGATGAGCTTGCAGAAGAACGCGTCCGCAAGGCTTATCCGGCACGCGGAAATCGGGTTGTAAAAGAGTTGTACTTCGTGTTCCTGGCAAGCCGCCTGTCCAGCCCGCAAGAGATGATCCAGTTGGTCCAGAGCAAATTAACCTCGACCCCGCTGTCGGGATCGCACATGTCGCGAATCTGCTTGCCCAGGCCGTCTGAGAAATTCTGATACTGGACCCGATTTATTTCTTGCACGTAATGGTTGTCGCAGTCCCCGGGCTGATATCCGGCGCGACGAACAGGGTGGAGGTCCCGTTGCACTTGTTGATGCCGGTCCTTGACCTGACAATTACTCCGTTTACGTACCGGACGCAACCGCTCATCCGCTCAGGGGTCAGTATGCTGGTCTTCTTGATCCTCCTCAAATTTGAGAAATTCGTGCGACTTCTGGAGGAGCTCTTCGGCAGACAAGCTTCTGATCCTCACATGGTTTCTGCCGCAAACGGCTACAGCTACTGCATGAACCGGTTTTGGATTGCCGACGTAAGGCAAGAGGTATTCATTTTTTATGATCTGCTTGAAAGCTGCCTTGATGCAGGAATCGAGTTTCCTGTTGTCCTTGCCGGATATTACGGTTCCCGGCGGGAAATCGGAGACGACGGGGCTATCGGTTGACA
>JAIRZX010000616.1 GCA_031267005.1 Deltaproteobacteria bacterium | reverse complement strand
GCCGGAAAGCTTGGCCTTGGCGGCCGCGGCCACGGCGCGGTAGAGCTCGGGCAGGTCCCCTATGGACAGCGGGGAACCCACGAAGGCCCTGCGCTTCCTCCCCAGGCTGGCGTTTCCCGACGAGTCCTGGAGCTCCGAGCCGAAATAGCCTTCCATCTCCCCCAAGAGCCCCTTTTCGGGTATGAAGATTGGCCTGAAGGCCATCGACAGGCCGCAGGGCATGGGCAGCGCGAAGTCGGCCTCGTCCGGCTTGGGGTTCCAGGCGTCCTGGGGCGTTACCGGCTTCGCCCCGGCAATCTGGGCCAGCGCCTCCGGCGCGGGCGCGAGCGAGGCGAGGGCGGCGAAGGCGGCCAACGCCGCCAGGGCCGCCAAGGACGCGGGGGCGGCTGGGGCCCGGGACGGCGACGGCGGCTGGAGCTGGAGCGCTGGTGCATGGACTGCGGCGGACCCGGGCGCCGGGGCGGGGCGGCCGGCACGGGCGGCGGAACGCGTGGTTTCGGGAAGGGTCGGCTTGGGCTCCATAGAAAACGCTCTCCTTGGCGGCCGGCTGTACCGGCTGGCGGGGGGCCGCCCTGGCGGACGCGGGGGCGCGAAAGGCGACGGCGCCGGGACCCGGTCAAGGACCTGGCGTTCGGTTGGCGGGGGCATCCGGAAACAAATCTAAATTATCCGGAACGGCTGGTCAAGGCAAGCACGGCCGGGAACCGCGAAAAGCCTCAACTCGCACCCGTCCGGATTTGGAACCCATAGAGCGCGCCGGTCAGGTATCTGTCCGCTGGCAGGAAGACCGCCTCAGCCACTGGTTTCGGGCTACGTCCCTCATAACACAGGACCGCACTCCCTCTGCTCAAGGGCCATATCCCGCCTGCCACATGATCGCCACGCTCAGTTCGTTTGCCGCCTGAGCCATTTTACCCAAACCCGCTCCCGCCTGCCCGGAGCTCGGCTCCAGTCTGACACAGGGCCGCGCCCGCCTTGAGCCCGTGAACGGAAACTGAACGGAAACTGAACGGAAACTGAACGGAAACTGAACGGAAACTGAACGGAAACTGAACGGAAACTGAACGGATACACTCCTGAAAGCACGTAATTATTATAAGATCAGCATAATCGTCATATCTGAATTATATTGGTCAATTAGCTATGCAATATGTTGTATGCGAATTGTTTGTATAGCTGTTGTGTCCCCTGGCCTGTCTCGAAACTAGGCCGTGAACTATATCTTAATCGGAATCGGTGGGGGGGCTCGCCGGCCCCGTCGCCTCCTGTTATGTCAGGAGTTGCTTTGTCATAGAGCAGTTGAAAAACAGAAAGTAAGGCTCATCCATGTCCGTGCTGAATGCGGCAGATGGTAGGCCAGTCGTCTCGGAATCCCCGCCGGGAACCTTAATATCAGGCAAGGACAACTGGAAACTAGATTCCCGCATCAAAGCAGCTTTCAAGCAGATCATAAAAAATGAATACCCCATTCCGTACGGCGGCAATCCAAAACCGGTTCACGTAGCGGCTGTAGCCGTTTGCGGCAGGAACCATGTGAGGATCAGAAGCTTTCCCGCCGAAGAGGTGCTCCAGAGGCCGCATGAATTTCTGATATTTGAGGAGGCTCGAGAAGACCAGCATACTGGCCCCTGAGCGGAGGAACGGCAGAGTACTGCACGGCACCGGGGGGACCCTCGCGTCCTGGACAGGTATCCGCAAATCCAACGGGGCCTCCATCCCGTTAGCCGCGGCGGATATCAGCCCGGGGACGGGCACCCATGACGTGCCAGAGGAAGAATTTGTTGGTTTTTCATGATTTCTCAGACAAGCCGCGCAGTCGATTCCCTACATGAACGGCCCTGGCAGTTGGCTTGAAGTTCCTTGTGAATATGGTCGACTGCATCATCGGACACGGGTCGGACAAGCGACTTGACAGGCACACGAACCTCATATTCCGGTTCACGCCGAATATCAGCGAGTCGGCTCAACATTGCGGGGACTCACTTCGGCAGGATCACGCGGACGCTTGAAGGACAGCGATTTTCATTTCCACAGTGGGCATGGTTAGTGACTTGGTCCCTTTCGTTGATGTCCACAACGTAACCAACAAGCCGTATCCCTGGCTGAAGGCTAAGGTGAAAGATATCCAGTTCCATAATTCCCTCACGAACTTTTACGATTGAACATTAGGTCAGCTTGACGGTCATGATTTCCAGGGCTTTCAGTCTCATTACGGGGCTACCTCTGGCTTGGCCGTCGATGCCGTAAAAGCTACCGTATAACCTTCCTGACGTCAACGGTACCAGGCGGACTTCCGAGTATTTGGGCTCAACTGAGCAAAAGCCCGAAAGCCCGTTTTTAAAAGGCTTTCGGGCTTTTGCGGTCCTTCTCGGACTATGAAGCGGGAGTCCTCAGCATGATGAAACCCCGGTACCGGATGCCTTCCATCGGGCCGAAGCGCGGCCAGCCTCGCATCCCGCCGCCGCGTAAGTTGCGAAGGTCTTCGATAGTTACCCGTTCCGAAATTACGCACGATCCGCGCCGGGCCGACGGTGCCAGCTGCGCTATTCATCGCGACGTCGGGCTGAGAGGTCCGGACTTCTCTTCGGCTCGGGAGGAAAGCTTAAGGCCAGTTGCGTGCCAGGAGGCCAGTTGTCCGGACGCCGTGCCCGTGCTTACCTCGTTTCCCTGGCTTTTCGGGCTTCCCGGGCTTCCAGGACTTCCCGTGCTTCCCGTGCCTCCTGAATTTCCCGGACCTACCGGACAGGGCCGGAACCGCCCCGTAACACGCTTGAGTCAGTCAGGCCGTCTCCTCACGACGGAGGACGGCCTTGCCGGGCATTCCCCTTCCGGCGCGGCAAGGCCTTGCCGGGCAGTTTCCAGGCGGTAGGAAAGAAAGCTGGCTGGCCCGAAGGCGCACAGGGAACCCGGAATTCCGGGGCAAGGCAGATACGGAACGGCATTTTCGGGGCTTCGCGGTTCGGAGACCCTAATCCGGAGGGCTCACGGGCATCCCGCGAACGGCGTTCAGCGCCGCTTTCCGCCGCCCTTGCCGCCCTTTCCGCCTTTGGCCTTCCTGGAGGCTTTGCTCCCGGCGCCCTTGCCCTTGCCTGGCAAAACGTCCTTCCCGGCGGGACCGCCGGGTCGGCTGGCCTGGACGCGGCCCTCCGCGGCTTCCGCCGCGCCGGGCGGGGGGCTCGCCAGGAGTTCCGGCGGCTTGAAGGCGAGCGAAGCGAGCGCCTTTCGGAGCCGGTTCAGGCTCCTCTTGTCAGTGTCTTTGGCAGAATAGAGCCTGTCGAGCCCTTCGGTCCTGCCCTTCAGCCACGGCTCTTCCTTGCTGGACTCCAGCACGCTCGCCAGGGCGTTCGCCTTGAGATTGGCCATGTACCAGGGACGGCTGTCGCGGGCCAGGCACTCGAAAGCGGCGCGGAAGCAGCCGAGGCAGGCCAGGGCGACGCCCGCCGCGGCCAGGGGGTACGGTCTTTCCCTGTCCAGCGCGGCTATCATGGTCCCGTCCCCGGCCTTGAGGGAAGGCGGGGGCTGGAACATGGCGATAGCCTCCCTCATGATCCAGGCCCTGTCGCGGGGGGGGGCTTCTTTCAGGATGCGCCCGACCTGGGGGAGCGTGGTCTCCGCGTAGTACTGGGCGGTATCGCCGTCGCCGCCGGAAACCAGGAAGTCCGCCAGGGTTTCCCACTCGTCGCCGTCGAGCGAATCAAGATCTTTCAGTATCAGGGTGAAGCGGCGGCCTCCCTGGAACATCCGCCGCTTCGCGGCGGCGCCCGGCAAGGATTTCTCCAGTTCGGCGATACGTGCCGGAATCCAGGCGCGAAGCTCCCGCCATCCCTCAGGGGAAATGCCCCCGGCCAGCGCCGCCGCCTCCTCGAGGGCGGGATCCCGAACGGGAGCCCAAGCCGCTCTTGCGCGCCCGCCGCGCCCGTCCGATATTTCCTCCGGCATGCCCGGCCAGGGCCAGGAGACGTTGCGGCCGGGGTCACCGGGAATCCCGATTTCCGAGCCGCGGCGCGGGGTCCCGGCCGGGGCCGCGCGCGGGGCGGGGAGCAGCATCAGGGCGTTGTCGAGAAAGAACAGCTCCGCTTCGTCTTTGAGCCCCGCGCGCCCGCACATGCTCAAGAAGGACGCGACCAGCCCTGACCTTATGACCGGGGGCAG